>DATMWK010000001.1:0-12021 GCA_035562555.1 Nitrososphaera sp.
AGGCAGATATGCCAGTGGGCAAAAGAGATGCCAGATATGCGAGATATTTATAAAGTGGGACGGCCTTTGGTGCCCATGCTGCGGGTATAGGCTGAGGACTAAACCTAGGAATTTGAAGTACAAGGCAAAACTGAGGGCAAGGACGAGGAAGCAAAACGAGCTCAAGGTGGCCAAACCAATCACCGTTCGCATAAGGTAGGCCAATGGAAGACGAGCCGGACGTTGTCGTAAGCAAGATTGTTAGCGCAAGCACTTCACGTAACTTTATTCTCACAACCACCTTTTTCCAAAACGGCTGTTTTATCGTAATAACAGAAGGCCCGCCACGTATAGGCGCTGTTTCAATTGCTATCAGTACTTCAAACAAGATTAGCACTGCTAAGGTTATACCAAGCAAGTATGATTCAATTTTTATCAGTACTGTGGCAGAGAAGGTATCGTCTATGGTAAATGGCATATCATTGGTATCGTTACATAGCAAGAACCAGCTTCAGTTTGACGATATGAAAGTAATCATGGAAGAAGTAATGAATACTGTCGGTAGCAAAAAATATGAAAAACAATAGCGCAGATTTGCGCAGTTTCTTGTTGATGCTCCAAACAGAGAATGAGCTTGTCCGCATAAAGCGAGACGTTAATACCGAATATGAAATTGCAGCAGTTACTGCAAGATTAGATCGCAAACAAGCAGTCCTCTTTGAGAAGGTGCGAGGTAGTAAGAGTAGAGTCGTATGCAATGTTATAGCAACCCCCAGAAGGTTTTACCTTGCCCTTGGAGGTACATCCCACAAAGTAGATGAAGCAGATATCAAGAAAAATATCCGTGCCCGCATTACAGAAGCTCTTCATAACCTATCCGAGCCTACACGGATTCAAGGCGGAGCGCTATTTGAAGAAAACTCATCTACAAGCCTATACGACCTTCCTATAGTCACCCATTTTGAGAAGGATGCCGGAGCATTCATTACCTCCTCTATAGTATTTTCAGAGAATCAAGAAAATGGAAAACAGAACCAGTCGACCCACAGGCTCCTGCGCCTTGATGATCATCACATGGCAATACGTATGGTAGAGGGCAGACACCTTCACAAATGCTTCACTTACGCCCGCGACCACGGCGAAGATTTGAAAATTGCAATAGGGATCGGGGTCCATCCTGCGGTCAACATCGCTGCGGCATATCAGGCAGCATATGGTGTCGATGAGATGCAGATAGCCAACTCCCTTCTTGAGGGAAAGCTTATACTTTCAAAGACAAGCTATTCCCAACTATATGTTCCAAATCAAACCGAGATCATTCTTGAGGGAAGGATCCTAAATGACAAAACCCATGAGGAATGGATGGTCGAAATGCTGCGCACATACGATTTCAAACGCAAGCAGCCAGTGTTTAAGCTCGAAAGGATAATGCTTCGCAATGATGCCATATACCATGATATCCTGCCCGGCTATGCCGAGCATCGCCTGCTAATGGGATTGCCCGTTGAGGCAAAAATGTATGATTATATTAAAAATATGGTACCTAGCACTCAGTCGGTACACCTTACAGAAGGTGGGAGCAATTGGCTATCGGCTGTAATACAGATAAAGAAGCGTTTAGAGGGCGAACCTAAAAACGCGCTTTTGGCGGCATTTACGGCTCATCCCTCACTTAAGATTGCGATAGTGGTAGATGAGGATATTAGCCCAACCGACCCAATTGCAGTTGAGTATGCGATCGCCACAAGGTGTCAAGCAGATAAAGACTTTATCATAATTACAAATGCAAAAGGATCTAGTCTAGACCCATCAAGCGACCAAGAGAATTTACTCACGACGAAGTTGGGTATCGACGCAACTGGGACTATATTTAAGGCAAAAGAGAGATTTGAGATCGCCAAAATTCCAGGAGAACAAAAAGTAGATCTTTCCGACTACCTTTAGGTAAGGACAAGAGATTAAATAACCTTTACATCATAGACAATAAGGTAGCAATTATGAAGCCCAATAATTATGCTATGAAGGACTGGCATCTTGAACATGTTGAAAAGGTGATCGTCCGTTTTGTAAAGGGCATTTCTCCCGATGCATCCTCTTTTGAAAAACGAAATTACAAAAGATATAGCACAGTCTCAAGCTGTGCAAAGCAAATTGATTATGACATAAAGCATGGAGTCTCGATGGACGAAGTACTAGATGTTGTGAGAAAGATAAGGCATGACAAGAAGTTTCATGAATTGCAAAAGAATCCAGAATCTCTACAGCGGCTAGATGAGCTTGAAAGGCAGATTTCTGTTCCGAAAAAAGTGACTTCGACGTGGTATTAGAAAATGTCTGAGTATCGCTTTACTGACGGCAATCTTCTCGTTCTATACGCTATACACAAGACCATTCCCGCAGCAGCCGATGGCGAGCTCCCAGATTACGTCAAAGAGCGCATAAAGGTCGGCCTTGAAACCTATGGTATGATTATGAGGTCAAGGCCAGACAAGTATAAGACTATGGTCATGATAGTAGGAGCCCCTGAGCCGGCCCAAAAGGTTAGAGAAGAACTAGTCAAGGGCGGAATCAGAGACGAAACTATTGCAGTAGATACTGACTCGCAGAACATGGCTCAGACCATCAGCAGAATGGCGGATATGATAAAGACCAAACCAAACCCGCCTTTTATCTACTTTATCGGCTCGGTTTGGCTGCACGACGTTTTCAAGTCTACAGTCTTAGGCAAGCTTAAGGGCTATAGGGTACAGTTCTATGGGGCCCTTGATCACCGGCCGGTAGAGGAGGTCGAGAAAGAAAAGGCACTTGATGTTCCCAAAAAGAGTATGGAAAACTACAAGCAGCAGGCCAAAAACAAGGCAGTAGACATGCTCCTTGATATCGTGTTTCCAGACTAGACTTCTAATGCTTCCTTGACAGAGGAGTTCGATGCACGACAACGTGTATGCATATCCCTATCCATATAAGTGCAATAATGAAAAAAATTTTTTGTGCATGTATTCTGTTCTAGCATCTTTGCCTACAACTACTGCACAAATTCAGAGAACCTTATATATTCCTCTAATATGTAACAATTATGGAGAAACAACATCAATCCTCGTATTCTGCAGATACAAATACAAAACAACAACAACAAGAAGTAGACAAAAAAAAGATGAAGATCTAGCTCTTCGTTATCATAATGATATATTTCAAAAAGGTAAGCTAGAAGTAGCAGATGAGATCTTATCGCCTGATTTTCTTTTACACAATCCAGTTCTTCCTGAAGAATTACGCGAAGGCCCTTAAGGAGCAAAGAAATATGCATCTGCAATAATAGCGGCTGTACCTGATCGAAAACTTGTGCATGATGATATTTTTGCAAAAGGAGATAAGGTACTGATTAGATGGACAAATAGTGGAACAAATACAGGACCATTGTTTGGTAATCCACCTACAGGCAAACCATATGTTGCAACAGGATTTGATCTATTTCAGATTGCAAATGGCAAAATCGTGGAGATGTGGCAGCAATATAATTTTGCCAGATGGCCATAAATAAAATATAACATATCAAGCAATCCGACGTCATCGTAAGGCGCTGCTTTTTGCGCTCGTCCGAAAATACTTGTGATACCATGCAACATTTGTTCTAGCTAGCAGCAGCTCTTTTGAATATACTATATATTGGGTTGTATAGGCGTAGGACAGAGGGCGGTCATCGTCTAGTTTGGTCTAGGACACTGGCCTTCCATGCAAAATGCGAAGTCAGCCCGTAACCCGGGTTCAAATCCCGGTGACCGCATCGTTTTTCTTTCATTATAATTCACTAGAGAATGTCTTGTCTTGCTGCGTCGTGCCCGATTCGACTGTGGCAGTGCCACTTATGCGCCAATTGATATCAGTGCTGTTATTTAGTATCCTGCTGAAGAGAGATGCCGTCTCATCAGTGTATTGCAATGTCAGGGTATCTGATACAGTCACGGGCTGGTTTGCAAAGAACGCAGGCCTACCGTTAACAGGGACGTCTTCATATGATATCGTATCCGATCCAACTGGAGCACCATCTGCGAATAGATCATACGCGATCTTCGAAGTGGTGAGGGTGAATTCATTGGTATTTGTTATCTGAAGTGCCACTCTAAGATCAAGCCTTTGTTCGCCTTCGCTGCCTGATAAGAGTTCTACACCTGCCAGTTGGATTGCGACTTTCTCTGGATCAAATGGCGTTTGTACAATAACCGGATAGAAAATGATTGCAAGGGCGACTGCAGCAATGGCACCAATAAGCACAAGTCTTCGTGGGCCTATTATCAAGTACGGTGCTAGCTGTCTAACAGAGCTGATTAAAACCTTTCTGGAAAAAGACACTATTTTGTTGAGGATTTCATCTTGCTATTGATGTAGAGAACAAAACAGCAGAGCCCCATCATCCACGCCAATTTGGATCTGTGACCATTAAAAGGCACCTCTCAGGTTTAGGTGCTTCTCATTCTGTCAGAAATTGTGTAATTTTTTACATTTACATCTATTGCAGATTATCTCACGATAATAGCGCCAAGAAGCGAAACTTAAAGAAAGAAGGATGTGTTGACCAATAACAACGATGAAAAAAACAGACGTTTCCTTATCGAAGTCATATGATATGCCTGTTTCATGCACATGATGTATGCATTGGTCATGATTCCAGCACATACATATATACTCCAAAATAAGGATAGGAATTTGTGTGTCTTCTATAAGAATTTGAGGTAGTTTCTACCAAATCTTGTCTATTCTAGGCTGAAATAAATATGAGATTGTCGCAACATGCTTAAAACTTCTTCATGATGTTCATCGGCTTTGGCCAATGTCTCATTCTCTATTCATAGTCTAATAATAATAATAATTGAATTGTAAGTGGCAATGCACAAAATACGCCGACAATGTGGTTTCTTCTTCTGCTGCTGCCGCCTAAAATGCAGCATCAACAATATATTACGAAAATGTGAAAAATCATCATCATCATGTCTTTAGCAGACGGCCTCGTGATATGGGTGCATCTGGTAGGTGCGTCAATTTGGGTTGGAGGCTCAATCTTTCTAGGAATTGTGCTTGTTCCTGTTCTCAAGTCTCATACTAAGACACTTGAGGAAATGGTTGCACTAATGGTCAAAATCGGCAGGCGATTTAATAAGATAACCATACCTGCTTTTGCCGCCCTAATAGCAACCGGCATATACAACTCGCGCGGGTTTCTTGGAGAGCCGGGCATCATACTTGACACGACTTATGGCATTATCTTACTTACAAAAATCATCCTAGTCATAGGAACGATTGTAGCATATATTGTACACATCAGGCTATTGGATGCTGATATGGAACGCAAGATAATGTCAGGACAAGGAGGGAACATCTATGTTCAGTCGGTACGAACCAAGATAATCATTCTAGGTGAGATCATTGTAGTATTGTCAGTTGCAATACTCCTCTTGGCGGCGCTGCTTGACAGCGGCATCTAGCCCTCTATCGTCACGATATAGCTTCCCCCCTGCTGTTGCTCTATTCTATATTTGCATCCGACAATCTCACTCACAACATGCAAGTTTGTGAGCAAATGTTGTGTTACCCGCGCAACTCGGTATCTTGATCTGCCCTTACTTAATGCAAGTGGAACAACGAGCATGTCTGCAAGGAATGGGTCTACTGTAGCCTGTCCAAACGTGCTATCCAAGAATCGCATTGCAGCCTCGGTCCCAACTGCCTCTGCTCGTTTGCCAAGCTGTCCTATCGAATCTCCACCTATGTATAGACCAAAGTCAGAAGCAGAGTAGACTAGGATTGAAGATCCCGAAGAAATCGAGGTTTCTATTGAGGCAGTATAATTGCTACATTGGATATCCTTTTTCTCTAATGCTATTAAGGCGGAAGATATCTGGCGTTTGGCAACGTGCATCGGCAGTTGGCTGCTGCAGACACTGATAATCTTTGGCTCAAGATATCCAGTACCCAAGAGTTCTATTGTGCCAGGCGTTTTGCAAGGCTTGATGGTGCATTGCACTACACCGCCTCCCTTTGGGTAGTACCCGCGCTTCAACACATCTACTGAAAATTCTGGTCCAATGCTTAGGTAGCTTTTAGCAACAATATGCTTGATATAATCAATTGTCGGGCTTGCTTTGACATCAGTTCCACCAGTGATCTCAATTTGCACGCTGTTGTTAGACAGAGAGACTGCTGGCACTACAGTCATCAAAATCAGTGGGATGCTGCCTGCTGTGCCAATATCGAACTTTACTGAGCCTCCTTTGAATTTGTCAGAAGGTGAGAACCTAATCCAATCTGCTCCAACTTTCAGGTTTTCAGATTTTGCATGAAAAAGATCAGCAATAATCCTGATTCCTACCATGTGCTGAGGGCGCAGGCCAGGGTTAGTCCTGTTTGCGCGAATGTTGGAAACTTCAACTGGCTTACCACTTATTGCAGAGAGTGAAATTGCAGTGCGCAATATCTGCCCGCCGCCCTCTCCCTGAGACCCATCTATCTTGACTACGTCGGGAGAGTAAGTTCTGTTTGACATGACTATTCCCTTCCTATATTTTTATTCAACTTGTGGTTGTCCCGCTTATATAACAAATTCGTGCTCATTGTCGCTACAATACGCTCGTTTTTGTCGGTGCTCCATGACATATGAGTTCTTTTTGGTATTAGAACTGCTCTGCTGTTGTCACATTGGTTTCAGAAGTAGCAGTGCTAGTACTAGTAGTAGTCGTATAGGTCGATAATGGTATTCAACTTTCCCATCTCCATAATGTTACGTCGCTCTCACCATTTGGATTGATGTTGTCAATTCCTGCTGCTATCACACCGTTTAATGGTGCCAGCATACCAGTCGAATTGGTGTGGAAGATAACTGTTACAATGCCTTTGCCTCCACCTAGAGGAGCTGCTGCAGGATTGTTGAACTGTACTATTTCATAAATTGTAGCAGTTACAGTCTCACCATTTGCTGCTCTGATGGTCGATTTTGCATAAGCAGATGATGTTGCAAATGAGACAATGGCTGTACAGTTGCTGGTGGTATTAATAGTCTGTGTGCTGTTAGGAAGAGTTAGCGTGCCATTTCCAGAGTGTGTTGCGCTTATGTGTGTCTGGTTTATTGGAGTCACGCTTCCGGGTGGCGCGCGTTCTTGGTAGATAGCATGTGGTGATAACTTTATTCCTGATGATGGTGCTGAAGATGAGAGAAAAAAAGGCTTCATCTACTAACAAAAAGAAATGGTTCTAGTATTTCCACTCCCACATTTTCCAGTGGTAATTCTGATTCTGGTCTACATCGTATTCCTGAACGATACAAACATCGAACAGACGTCCCCACTTCTGAGATGCAATAGTCTGAAAAGCACCTACAACAGCATACTTCCAGCCGCCGCCCTGTCCTATTGGCTTGCCAATCCCAGAACCTTTCCATACTGCCGAACCATCACCTGACATAATTGCTTGTTGTCCCTCGCCATAGGCACTCCCATTTGGTCTCATGACTGTCGAGTATGTTGCTGCGTCTGATATTTCACTTCCAAGCAAGTTGCCGGTTCCCTGCTGCGACACTTCCATCTTACCATCGGGAAGCACCCTCATGGTTGTTATCTTGCCACGCCCTTCTCCCACTACTTCACCTAATGCCATTTTGAATTAAGGCGTCCTCGCAGGTAATGTAATTAAGGATTATTATTATTCTACTGGCGATGGCTCTGGAGTATTAGTACTACAACAGCAATACTAACGCCGCCTAGTCTAGTACCCTCTCAGGATATGAAAAAAGACGTTTTGCAAGGCCTTGAGAAGCTGCAAAGGCAACTGCAATGATGTGATAAATTCGTGTTTGTTCTCGCTAGAACACACTCAGTTTTGTCAGATATATGTTCCTTTTATGTCTAGGAAATTGTTATGAGTTTGAATAGAAACATAATTTTGAAGGAATGGACATCATCTGTAGGCACTGGAAAAGCTCAAGCAATAGATGGAACGCTAGTCATTATAAAGTAAGTAATGTATTATCCCAATATTACCCCAATATATGACACATAAGGCCTGAAACGTATAATAGTGATGTAGAATCTAACGGTACCAAAACTCGCCAGTTGATCTCAGGGGAGTATGAGGGAGAGACCAGCTGGCGAGATGCGATTATGCGTGGGGTATCTAAATTTAGATATCCACGCACATATTCACATACCATCTTTGATATGTTAAGCTTTTGGGGAGCATCAATGTATAGCAATCTGACCGCAATAGCTATAAAGCATGATTCGCCGCTATATCCTCTCCCCTCCCGGTGCTAGCCTGTTTATAACTATCAGAGCATTTCCTTGTTATGGTCTCCATCGGTTTGGTCTATTCAATCCACGGTTCAAAAGAAGTAGTCATCCAAAAAATGATTGAAGCAGGTCAAAGAATGATAGCTGTGCGACGTTTCTGCTGCGGCAGTCGTTCATTTTCCCTTTACATTTCCGATGTTGGAGTTCTCCGTTGCTCGGACAATCTCCACAAGTTCTGCAACCGTTGCAGAAAGTTTTTGAATCCTGCTATCCAAGACGGACAGGTTCTCTGCTAATGTCGCTATCAATCGATCAGATGATAAAGTACTCGTTTCTGGGACTGCTTGGGGTGATTCTGTTTCTTTGGTTGTGGGTGGTTCTTCCTTTTGTTTTTGCTGCTCTCGTTTTCTCAGAACTCATTAAACAGGGAGCAAAATAAAATTTTTACTCAAAATTAGCAATATGACCTAACAGAGGAGCCGTATCTGTAGGTATATCGTTTTACCTCTCCTAAGTGGCAAAAATGTCCGCTATAGAGATAAAAACCTACCAATGAAGAATTTTGGTGCAGTTTACACAGATGGGAAGATTTTCCCCCGGGTTTCACCTTTCTTTGCAAGTTCCTTAACAATTTTTTCAGACATATTCATAATAATGGTCAGTTTTTTAAAACACAATGGGGCTCATCCCCGGTAAGGCGGAAAAAATAGCAGAGGATATTTTATCCTTAGATGACAAGATACTGTTAGTATCTATAAGAGATTGGAGTGGAGATAGTCTTGCCGTTAAATCTAGAGAGTCTTTTAAGGAACGGTTTAGAGTAAATAGGTTGGAAGGAAGTAGATTTAGTGGAAGTCTTGCTGTTGCAGCCCTTGCTGTGATAAATGAAGTAGTAGATGTTTTTGGAGAGATTAAAGCTATTATCACCCTTCATGAAGACTGTAAATTGATGTTGTTGCCTATGCTATCACATGAGGTACTTATAGGACTTGTACTTGAGCGCTCACCTGACACAGAAGAAGAAGAAGGTGGTTATCACATTGCTAATAAGATTGAAAGCTTGATGGCAGATACGTCGTAGTGGATATATAGTGCATTTTAGAGGTTGACCGGATAGAGGGTAAAGTCAACAGCAGAAAGAAGAAAAAAGAGAATGGTTGTTGACGAAAAAGAAAGAAGGAGAAGAAAAACAGCAAGAAAAAGGAACAAGCGCCCACCACTTTAGATAGCTATTTCGTTAAAAATTAAATCGCTGAAAGTTGACAATAATAGTAATAATAACGATGACTAAGAAAGACAAGAACATCTCGCCTAGCTAGCAACTTGTAGAATTTGGCTTAATTATCTCAGTTCTAGTCCTGTGCCTGATGCAGTCTTTCTTGGCTACCGATACTGCTGGGTAAAATATTACCATATTAATAGTCATAATGTTGTATTATTCATAAGTTTCCAAGTTTATACCAGATTATAACGCAGATATGTATTCTATATTAGTGCTAAGTGACAAGTCTAATTTCAAGATGTAGTATCTGTGGAGAATTTTTTGATTCAAGAAAGCAGTTAAGAGAACATATAGACAGAAATCACAGAATAACAAATTCAAAGTTGACAGCAGCAGGAGGAAGGAGAGGCTGGAATTCGCTATAAAAAATTAATATTAACGTTCATAATAAAAAAAGAATGCTTTTCTCTGGCGTTTTTCAGTGCCGGATTTTAAGATATCTGTTTCAGACTGGATAATTATTTGAATGGTTGCTAATGGATTGCAATGGTGAACCTAAACGCAAAATTAGCTATGATGATAACATCGTAGCTCTAGGAACTATAGGGACAACAGCAACAACAGCTTTTGCAAAGGAGACACCGCCAGGAATAGCGGAACATGCAGATGGAACGTACATGACAATACGGGAGGACTGGAAGCCCGCAAGATTTCAGATTCCATGAAGGATTATGCCAAGCAGGAATCTCTACCGAGGCTTTAGAGGGTGAAGTTCCAGGCGGATGTGATGCCTTATCCCCACCTGGTGAGAGTGGCTGAGCAAGACTAGACTGATAATAACAACAACTAGCTAACCATTAACCGATTCTTTTTTCTTTCTTTTCTTCCAGAGGTTGTTATAGAGCTAGCTGTTCTCATTCTTTGTAGCGCACTCGGTATAAACACTTAAGACGCTATCTTTCTTGATGAGGGAGAATATTAATTATAACAGTAATCATCGTCGACCTAGTCCTCATCTCCTGGCCTTAGGAGGCCATGGATTCACGGTAAGGGTGGCAGATGCAGCAGGCAACACAGGAGAAGACCAATCTAGTTGGACCGTTGGCTCATCACCACCGTCCAATAACGATGGTGTTGGTGGTAGGAACAGGTAAGTGGGTAATGACAGAGCGAGTAACACAAAGCTCTCGCTCTTTCTTTTTTGTTTTCTCAAATTCAGAGAATAATAAGAGGAAGAAGAAGAGGAAGAAGAAGAACAGCTAAGACGTAAGAAGTGATCAATGCTGACTTAGGCGGTCGTGTATTAGCCGTCCATACTATCATTATTATGCTGATGCGTGTTTTTTGTTAGATGGCGATGATAAGATACAATCAAACTTTATTTTATATATTGATGGGACTTCAATTGTAAGGAACCAAAAATTTTAGTCTGAAATAGGGTTATGGTTTGATTATCCCTATAAATTGTACTTGGAGATTAGGCGCTTATCAGAGAGAGTGAGTGGAATTATAAGTACAAAATTGTCTTCTTCTATATATTGCAGTAAACAAAATGAGCATTGATGCAAATGCCCCATCTAGGATGCTATAGAAATCTCTCCCGCGTTGACCATATCGTCCTACAGAGCGAGAGGTGTTTGAGCAGATTACTATCAATAGTGGTGCTTCTTCAATAGCCTTTTGGTTTACAGAAGCCTGCCTCATCTTTTTCTTTGTTGTAGGATCTCTTACGATAATAAACTCTTACACTTGAGTGTAGCCTGCACTTGGAGCCCTACTGGCATTTTTTATCAGCTTGCTAATTATCTTATCTGGAATCTTGTTGGGCAGGTACTTCCTTATCATTTTCCTTTTCTGGACAACGTGATCAAATTCCATGATGATCTATATATCATACTAATCCTTTCCCTTAATGAAAAGCTAACTGATAATTATAATGTGTGACAAACTATATGTAGTATATGTCAAGCAAAGATATGAAAAAGAACCCTGAGGCAAAAGGTGGGGCAGGCCCCGCAACAAATGCCTCATTTGACTCAGAGCGAGGTTACGGCACTAGCAAGCAGAAAGAAAGGATTAAAGAACAAGCAAGCAAATAACAATTGTTCTCTCCCTTCAGCCATAGGTTTTCAAATTGAGGATAATTTAATATTTTTTTATAACTCGTGATTTCAAGCTTCTCAGTGTGAACTAAATGGCCACAACTGTTGGCTTCACACCTAAAAAATACCTCTGCTTAAAATAGTCCATGGTCATTTCAAGATCGAAGTTGAACAGTGAATTGCACTGGCAAAAAGCAGAATGGAATCAGTGCAATTGTTTCACGTGACAGCAGACTGAATCAGGCCGGTCAATATCTAGAGCAAGTTCATGCACATTCATTTCCGACCATAGGTAGAAATCCTCTTCATCTAAACAGTATGAACCAAGAAGCATTTGAGAGGCTAAAAAAGGCAAGAGGCTTGACACAGTAGCCGAACCACACAAAGTTTTTTTCTTTAGAGGAACCTGTCAAACTTAAAGAGGCCGGCCTCATACTAGTCC
>DATMWK010000002.1:0-28547 GCA_035562555.1 Nitrososphaera sp.
ACTGCAAATATTTCAAAGTAAAAATGGTCTGCATCTGATACTACCCAGCTGTTAGGCGAGATAGTAGAAGAATATGTTATTGCAGAGAGAACTATTGAGGGTATTATAAGATATCTAAAATGAACAGAGCGAAGAAAGGAAAGCAGCCGTGTTCGGGTAGTTTGTCTTGTTGAAAAGACATCGGTTCTTTTTGTTTTTTCTTCCTTGTTATCTATCTGCAAGAAGGATCAAACTATATAAATTAGGATTAATTGTACCATTTCTATACCTATCCTGCTGTAGTAGCCATAATTGATACCTCTTCTAGTAATTTAGAATTGTCTATTGGTTTTCTAACAATATGTCGTATTCCCCAGACAGGAGCTACATCTTCTTTCTTGTATTGTTTATAATACTCATCAAACTCGCCAAGAGCTGTCAGAAAGCAAACCTTCATATCCTTATCGATTTCCATCAATTTCTTGTAAAGATCAAAGCCATTCATCTTTGGCATTTTGATGTCTAGAAATGCCAGAAAATATGCCCCCTTTCTAAAATGAGCGAGTGCCTCTTCTGCGTCTTCAAAAGCATCGACTGGGTATCCATTCGAGGTCAGGATGACCTTAATTGTGAATGTTACATCTGGCTCATCATCTACAATCAAAATTTTTCTCTTAGCACTGCTGGGATCATCTAAAGATCTAGATTCTTCCAATTTATCTTCCCTCCCAAAAAGTGCCATGCAATGTAATATCGTCAAGTGGATTCCGAAACCGGTTTAATTAAACCTTGTGGAGGGTTTGTAAACTTCTTGTATAAGTAGGAGCGTTCTTGAGATATTTTGCCAAAAGCAGTTGCTAGAAGCAAATATTATATTTTACCGCTTGTCCAGAGAAAGGGCTGTTGATCATTTTATTTTCACAATTTGAAATTCTAATTCGAGTCTGTCACTCTGCGAGGGACTGTACCTATGTGTACTTCATTCCTATGAAGATAATAGCTCAAAATATTATAGGGGTAATATTCTACGATTCCTAGCCTCCTTCTTCTATTTCAAAAGGGCATGCATACATTTTCCGAGCCTGTCTCTATAAGTGTTGTTGACATAATAAACAAATCCTTTTTGACATTGCAATTGATTCTTCTATTCAACAAAAAAGAGCCCCTAAGCTAATAGCTTAAGCATGCAGCTTCTAAATATAAATCCCAAATGTAGTAAAAGTTCATTATTGAAGCTGTGCAAAAACTGATAATATGAGATATACGAGATGATAGAAGGAAAAACTTGTCTTATAACTGGAAGTACATCTGGCATAGGAAAAGAAATTGCACTTGGTCTTGCCAAGATGAAAGCAAATGTTATCTTGGTTGGACGCAATAAGGTGAAATGCCAAGCAACAACGGAAGAAATTTGGAGAAAAGCTTCTATTGGTACCGATAAGAGTCGGATCTCGTATCTTTTAGCAGATTTGTCTTCACAGGCATCTATACACCAACTTGCCAATGAGTTTTTAGATGGTTATGAAAGCCTTGATATTCTTATCAATAACGCTGGCGTATTTCTTTCTAAACGCCTTACTACTGTTGATAATATTGAATACACATTTGCGGTAAATCACTTAGCACCATTTCTCTTAACCAACCTCCTTTTTGAAAAAATGAAGGCAAGTATCCAATCTAGAATCGTAACTACAAGCTCAGTGGCTCATAGAGGAGCATACATTAATTTCGATAATTTGCAATTCGAAAAAGGGCGCTACAATGGTGTAGAAGCTTATAGGCAATCAAAATTAGCCAATATATTGTTTACAAAGGAATTAGCAAGAAGGTCAGGGGGAAGTGGCGTTACATCAAACTGTTTTCATCCTGGAGGAGTTAGAACAAATCTTGTACAAAACAATCCTTGGTATTATAGGCTAATATGGGCGATTATAAACCCATTCCTGGTTAGCCCAAAGAAAGGGGCAGATACTGCAATATATCTAGCTTCTTCACCTAAAGTAGCTGAGATAAGCGGAGAATATTTTGTAAAGAGAAAGCCAGTCGGCCTTTCCGGGGTTGCTAATGACCACGATACCGCTGCTAGACTTTGGAAGATAAGTGAAGAATTAACTGGATATAAATAAAAAGCATAATTAATCCATATCTGGAGCTACATTAGTTTGAATTTGCAATCAAAATCTGTCCGCTAAGGATAAAAACTACGAAAAACGCTCTATAACCAATGGTACAGAGGATGTAGATAATTGAAAATACGCAAGGAGCAGAAATAGCAGACCGAATCATACATGAAGATGATGAACCTGAAGAAGGCGAACAGGTAAGCGAGACAGACCTTGAATTCCATCAAGCATTATGCCTAGTTGGAATCAGTACAGAAGCATTAGATGAACTGGGGGATGTGAAGCTTTGCCTCCAATTGACTAAAGCGACGATGATTAAGACAAGACTAAGAATAAAAAAATAATAATAATAATAACATAATAACGACCAACTACGCTTTCCTTTTCTTTCTCTTTCTCTGCTTCCATCTCTTCATCATCTCAGCAGCGGTGGCGAAAGCCTCTGGCTAGACCAACACAAAAAATGGTGGTCGTGTCACCGCCACTACTTCTAACTGCTTCATTTGAAGTATAGAAGATATTTTGCTTAGCAAAGACCCTTTTTTGCAGCAGTAGTATGGTGGCAACCCTTCATCGTTGTTGGAATAGCGGCGGCTTTCCGCTCATGTATTTTTTCTACTGACATCCACCATTCTTTTTTTCCACCGAGGTGGTGATAGAGCCTAGGAGAGTAGCCTCTACTTTTCAATAGACCTCTTATTGATGGAGTTATTGACAGGTCAATCGCAGTTGTTTATGATACTTCTATAATAATACTCTAGAGCATTTAACTAGATCTTAATTGTAGAGGAATTCACCTCTGTGAATATAAGTAGGCTATACGCAACTAGAACCCAAGATCTGGTGGGACTCACAACTCCTGCTTTGCTCCCCAATTCCCCAGAGCAGGAGGGCCCCCTGGTCTTTATTGTTTAATAAAAAACTCCTAATTCTAGTGCATACACATCAAAAGAAGGGTGCACGGCACAGCCTCCTGCTACATATGCTTTTTCGTGTACCTCTACTGCTTGATAAGCCTATATGTTCTTTTTATGACCACTTCCACATTACATTTTACAATCTTTTTATTGGATATTCGTCATTACCTCTAATATCATGGGATCGTCTGGTAAACCATCCGGACCTGGACACCTTGCCAATGATCCATATCTATGCGATGTTTGTGGCAGGGGCTTTCCTACTAAGGAAGAATATGAGACGCATCGGCTGCAGCATTAGAATCTCTCATCGGCTCTTCGTAATGCGTACTTGGTCTTCGTAGCAAGGATGAGAAATGAAGCCAGCACAAGTACTCCACTAGTAGAGCCAAATGAGATGAACCACACCATGGGATCTTTGCTGAAGACTGTGATAAAATAGCCTACGAATAGGGGCCCTAATATCAACCCCAAGTCTCCTATCATTCTATTAAATCCAATTCCGCGCGTAACATGCGATTGTACCCCTAGTGCCACTTTATAGTTGGCTTTGCCAATTCTCTTTACCTTCTGCTCTATCTGCTCTGCAGCCCACGCAATAGACTGGCCAAAAAAGCCTGAAGTTATCCCTATCAAAGTAATCACAATAAGCAAGTAAATCATCGATGTAGATAATGGAATGATCGCAACTAGCAATCCGGAAACTAAAATTGCAGCAAATAGAGGCTTTTGCATGCCATAGGCTTGTGTAAGTCTGCCTGAAAAGAAAGAGCTAATCAGATTGGCAAGTGAAGCCATAGTAAGAATTATGCCCATATCAAATACTGACAGATTCAAGCTACCATATCCGAACAGCGGAACCCCCGTAGTATAGATTCCAGAGCGGAGAAAGGCAAAACCAAAAGTAGCAATGGCTGCGGTGTTAAGATAGGCTGTCATACTTGCCTGTCTGTTCTCATGTTCCACCTCTTCTGCCTTTTCAATATTGAACTTACGGCGGCGGTTAAAAATCGACATGATTACTGCTGCTCCAAATATCACTGCTGCAAATGCAAAATATGGAGCGTTATATCCAAAAAAAGCTGCGATTGGTGCTCCGACCACCGGTCCAACGATTGGCCCAAGCATCAATATCGACTGATAGCTACCAATGTTTGTCCCCCGCTTTGTTACATCTGAAGAGAGAAGCACAAACGCAATAGCGGCGCTGACATAGATTGACGATGCCACACCTTCCAGCAACCTTGCAAAGAGCAATACCCAATAGCTGGGGGCAAAGCCTGCAAGGGTTGACGCACCAATAAGAATTCCAAGTCCAAAGATCATTGACCTGCTTAGGCCAAGCCTATCGGCAAGGAATCCGGCCGGGATATCAAAGATCAATCGACCTATAGCAAAACCTGCAATAACTGCTCCGACTAGAAATTCATTTGCTCCTAGGTCTTGCTTGGCGTAAAGTGTCAACGATGGCGTGACCATGGTAGAACCCATCATGACTACAAGGGAGACTAGCGAAACTGCCAGTATGCTTGGCTGGATGTGAAGATGCTCATTTAGTTTGAACATTTTTTTTGTCACCAATATTACAATGAAATGAGTTGAAAGTTCAACAATCAATGTCTTCAATACCTAATTTATCTTTGTGTGATCTTAGTGAAATGAAAAGAGAAGTTCACATTTACCTCTTGTATGTTGCTATATGTGTGTGCCGGACAAATGTTATTCCTCAAAGTTTCAAGAGTATTCCTTCTTTCTTTCGTTTCGGAGGTCATGAGCGAGTCGTAAGTATAACCTCGCTAGTATACTCCAGCATCAGAATAAAGACAAAGAAAGACCGTACACGTATAAACCTCTAGTATTCCCCAGCACAAAATGCACAGCTGCGGCAACCATAGCAAATACGATGCCGACAGGAATAAATAATACTTAGGGAATGGATGCAGGCAACAATTTCTGACACATATGTATAAGGCCAAATCATAGCCATCAATCCGCGTCCAGCAGGTTGCGAAGCGATCGATACCTACTGTAATCCTGAGTCAAGATTTTTGCTAGCTTTTTTGCAATATCGCTTACAGACAATATGCCAACCATTGAGCCATCTTGCTCTAGTACAACTAGCCGCTTGACCCTGTTGCCTGCGATTGTTTCAGCTGCAGTGTCGATAGAATCAATAGATTTCACTGTGATAAGAGGGGATGACATAATATGCCTGACTGCAACTTGATCCGCGCTTTTGTTCTGGGCAGTTACTTTCTTTATGATATCCCTTTCAGTGATCATGCCTACTGGCCTCTTAATGTCGCCTTCGATCACCACTACCGATCCAATTCTATTTTTTGCCATCAATTTTGCTACATCCAGCGCAGAAGGGTTATCGTTGATGTCGACTGTAACGACTACTTTCTTTTGGGGCATTATTTCACTGACTACACTCACGTTATAGATGGTGGCACTTCTTGCAAATAAATACGCTCGTGCCTACTTGTCTCTCTACAAAGAGAAAAAGAAAACTAATGAATGGTTTTCTATCAATCCTTGATAATATATATATGCTCAGTGAGTTTATATCATTGAAGACTTCACAAGACTAATTGCTTGTAAGATTGACTTACTTTTTAACTGAGATCTCTCTCTACTCTTGTTTGAGGACGCTGATGTTGATGATGATGATTATTATTATTATGGTGATGAGATGCTATTATATTGTAGCAATCATTCTAATCGCAAAAATAGTGGTCCATATGACATGTAAAAGAACGAACATTGTTTCAACCAGCTCTTAACACAGAGAGCTTATCTTAACGTATACAACTTGTAGCTTCCTCCAGTCTTTTCATCAATGTAGGCCCACCTCGCAGAATCAACATTCATTTCTATAAGATTTTGCTTGCTCTCTAAATTTTCGTACATTGACTGGCCAATCAGTACCTGCCAAGTCTTTGCCAGTGGTATCATTTTCGCAGCCATACTGATGCTTGATCCTACTATGTCAATATGAGAACGATCTATACTCTTGCCATAGAGAACAACTTGCACATCGCCGTAATCGATCGACATTTTTACTGTTAGCCGTGGAAGCCCTCGGACGATTAGCTGGGGATTGATACATTCTTTGATTATCCTCTGCATGTCTTTTGCACAGTCTATTGCGTTCTTGGATGCTTGGTCACTATCGCATTCTGCAGGAAAAAGGGCGATTATTGCATCGCCTACATATTTTAGCACATAGCCACCATACTCAGAGGTTACAAGGCTCATCTCCTGTGAAAATACGTGTAATATCGTCGCAAACTTGTCAGGGGGCAGTGTCATGCTCATCTTAGTCGAACCATCAATGTCTACATATAGTATCACGACGCCTACCTTTTGGTTAACTTTTCGCCTGAGGAAACGCTTGCAGGACTCTGTGGAAAGGTCTATCTGTACGCCCCTATCAAGAGTCTGCCTCACCCGTGCCTGGACCGCGTTAAAGTCTCTGACTGGTGATAACAAGCCGCTATTCATATTGCATTATTGCCACCACAATATAATCTGACAATATGGTAATATAGGATGTATAATCCTTCTTTGGAAGATTCTAAAAATGATAGAGGCAGACATCTGATTTACACATTCAAACTAAATTTTTTATATGCTCTGCTGTTGAATCGTATAGCCAATTTATCATCAAGTTACTTATACAATGCAGAGTAACCCAGCCTAGATGTCTCTAACCAACAATAAGCGAAAGAAAAGAGCTCAGAGGGCATCAACAACTATTACCAAGGCTGAGGATATAGTGGCCGAGCAGGTTCCTTCAAACCGCCGGGAGGAGGTTCTAGAGTACCTAAAACTGTTTGGCTACAAACCGGACAGAACTATCTTGCAAGTACACGTAGTTGGCTTTTTCAATAAGCGGCGGGCCAGCGCAAGGACCGTAGAACAAAGGGTGGCAGGGACCAAAAGGTACGGCGGTACAAC
The DNA here is from genome assembly GCA_035562555.1 of Nitrososphaera sp. Classification (GTDB taxonomy): domain Archaea; phylum Thermoproteota; class Nitrososphaeria; order Nitrososphaerales; family Nitrososphaeraceae; genus Nitrososphaera. The sequence continues at coordinate 6,983 of DATMWK010000002.1, forward strand.
TTTTGTAGTCGTGGGCAGGACACATGATCCATCGATAATGGATTTGGTGATCAAGCCAAAGAAGAAAAGAGAAGAAACGAGCCCCGGTTACATCGGCTATCTGTGGAAGAGTAAGGATCCTCAGAAAAGAGCACCCCATGAGGTTGTTCCTCTTGATTTTACTCCTGCTCATGTCCCTTATCCAGCAGATTGGAAGAATATGTTCGCTACCAAAGGATTCATGATAGCGCTACATGTGCCCGCATCATTCGCAAAGCACAAGAACAAGTTGTCACGGGCCCTCTATCGTGCAGGTAAGAATGCAGATGTTAGGAAACGCTGGGATTTTATTGAAGAAATTAGGAGAAGCGGCTACGGAGAGCAAGCAGGCGAGGATCCACTGAGCATTTTGAAAATCAGGTTAGCAAAGAGTGAGATAAGCCCAGAAGAGTATGAAAAGTTGCGTCAGACACTGACTACGTGATTCTCTCGTCTCCCCTCCCCCCACTCTGCCCAGTACTCCTTTTATTATATACTCAGAATGGGACTACTTTTGTGCGATGAATTGGTTGAAGAACAAAAGGAGGATCTCCCGCCAAGATTTGCTGGAGATGCTAAAACGCATTGACCGCGCTTATGGGATAGTGGAGCTAAATGAAAGAGAGCCAATGATACTTGAAACGAATAGAAATGAGCGGCTATTTGAAGTCCGCAGCAGCAAGGACAAAGGCAAGTTCTATCGGGTTGATGCAGATATCAAGATGTGCACATGCCCCGACTTTAGCTTTCGCTTCCTCAAATGCAAGCACATCATCGCGGCTGAGTTTGTATCTGGAGTCACAAGCTAGAAACAAAAAATGGGACATGGGACAATATGCTCAAACAAGAAATGCAGTCATAGGCTTGGATTACACCATTATGACAGCAAAAAGAGGACCTTTATATGCACAAAATGCGGATGTGACAAGTACAAGTGAGAAAGCAATAAAAGATACAGAGAGTAAAAAATAAATTTCATTCTTGTTCAATTTATGGCATGCAGGCAAAACTTGAGCCCTATAACGGGTCCGGAAAAAAGGTAGTAGTTTACAACACATACGCAGACAAGGGAAGCCTCCACTTTGACGTATTCATACCTACTGACAAGAGCCAATCGACACAGGTGCCAGAGGAAATAGACTCCAAGGCAGTAGAGTATGCAAAAGAATTCCTAACGCTGATAGGCAAGCCCTCTGAGGATATAGCTGTTAATATGTGCGAGCGATGCCACATAGACAATACCGACCTTTATGCGACTGAGCTGTGGAAGCTGCCTGGCAAGGATATATTTATTTGGCCTATGGAAGGGTGTCCAAAACCCTCCTGAATTTTTTATTAGAAACATCTTCCGGTATACGTCATCGACCCAAATAGGATTATTAGAGTTCTTGTTCTTTGTGTTCTTCTTCTTCTTCTTGATTTACATCACAAATTCTTCATTTTAATCCTTAGTTTATTGATTTTAACATATTGCATGCAAAAAGAATATGGAAGGCGCACGACGATTTTGCCGCCGCTGCGTTTTGTACTAAAAAAGTGGTGATGACGACCGTCGCTGCTGCTTTACTCGCGTTTTACTAGCACATAGTGCGGAACGTTAGCAAGTGTTGCAGGATATGAGGTTTTGTACTCCCAACCCAGTGCAAGTAGTTTTCTTGCCTCGCTGACATCAACTACCGTGGCGATATCTACTATTCGCTTACGCCTAATGGTAGTAGGGAGTTGAGTTCCACCCTTGTGCACATGTTCATTTCCATTTTCGTCGACCAGCTTCCACTTGACTCTGCCTGTAGCCGGATCTTCACCTACTTTTTCGAAGGCTATAGGCTGGTGTGGAAAGCCTGCTGCTTTGCAGCGATTGCACTCTTGCATCTTTCTTTGCGGTTTTGATGCTTCCGCTTGAACTGTTGTTGACATAGACAACTGTCCGCAAAATTAGCTAATAATAGATAGAGTACTAGAGGGAGAGGGGGTGGGTTGAGTCACACTCGATCCACTCAGAATAATTCAACTACAGCTATCTTTTCTGCTCCTTGCTATAGAGGAATTCGAGGAATTTTTACAGTAACTGAGCAATTACGAAAATGATCATTATGATGCCAAGTCCAATTATTGTTGCACTGGTAGTATAGACTACGGCATTTTTCGGCATATGTCTCTACCTGATGCTATAGTCTTGTTGCTCCCCAAGGAATTTTTAAGGCGTAAACAATCAAAGCAATACCCACAATTATCATACTGATTCCACTAGTGCAGAATATATTCATGTCCTCTGTTGCAGACGTACGCGCTGCGCCCGGATCTGCAATGAGTCGAAACTATTGCAGAGAAATATATGCTGAATCTCTCAATAGCAAAACCAAATCCTATCAATGCTATTGAAGTTCGCACCCAAGACAAGAATGTACACGCTGATTTGCCAAGTATTGCTCCGGTCGCTCAGAATTGTCTTCATCCTCAGCTGAGGTCAACATCATGAAGGAATCGTCAAACATCTTTTGCTTCTGTATGTATCATTGCCAATCATAAGTTATAACCCAGGGTAGTAGTATTGCCGAGATTAGGTTTGCTATGGTAAAGCATAACAAGATGACAGTAATCCCTATTTGCCGACAGCACAAGCACATCAACACTTAAAAACCGGACAAAATCAATCCTACCGTATTATATATGGCTACCCGGAAAAATACCTCCCGCAAGAAAAGACTGATGAAGCGCGTCAAACAAAATAGGCCAGTACCTACATGGGTAGTCATCAGAACTAACAGAAAGACCAGGACTAACCCCAAGCGCAGACTGTGGCGCAGGTCTGATGTGAACGTAGGTTGATGATGAAAAAATGGCGACAATTGAAGAGACTACTACACGCGTTTACACCATCAATCTCGGCAAGGCGTGGATTACCCCCGAACACAAGCGGACTGATAGAGTCATAAATATGATCCGTGAATTTGCGGAGAGACATATGAAAAGCAATGAGATCAAACTTGACCAAGACCTAAATCGTCAGTTATGGTCAAGAGGCAAGACTAATCCTCCAAGAAAGGTTCGAGTAAAAATGGTTAAAGAAGAAGATGGGGCTGTTACAGTATCGCTCTATGAGGATTTACCGGCGGCTACTAGTACAACAACAGTTGAAACTCCTGCTACAGCGGAAAAGAAAGAGGCAGATAATGAAACCCCTGCTGAAACAAAAACAGCAACCGACGAGCAGTCCAAGGAAGAAAGAACGACTGAGGCACCCAGCAAATAGCCTTCCAATCAGATCATCCCTTTTTGTATCAGGACATAGGCAGACGCCAAACATATGCTTTTTTGGGTGTCAATGCTATGCTGCGCTTCACAGTGTCGGCATCTGGTCCCTCCTATGCAGAGCAGCGCACCATCTATCCTTATGACATCTCTAGAAAATCTCTAGAATATCCCTAGACTAAGTGCGATCCCGTTGTAATGCTGTCAGAATTATTTTCTATGATGAATACATATCCCATCAACCAATCTCCAATCTCCTAAATCTAGACCATATGACTAGAGGGTTTTAAGAGCTGCCACCCACTAATTTTTTAACTCCTCTTTCAATATTATAATCCGTGATCGAGGTCTGCCCAGTCTGTTATAAATTTCTACAGACGATTTATGACAGGAAAAAGATGAAAGAGATCAAGCTCATCGATAACCAACCATGCAAGAGCACGTATCACAAGAAACTGGTCGACTAGAATCGTTTTGTTACTGCAGCAGGAGGATAAATTAAAGAAGATGGATAGGAAGAAGAAAGCATAGATGAAACACGAGGCCTCGTCAATCAATCAAGCCATTTCGCAATGAATTGATGACTAAATTGTAAACAAAGAAGGAAGTTGGATGAGATGTTAGATATCTCACAATTCTCCTGCAACTGTTAATTCTCAGGTGATGAAATTGCCAAGATCCTTCGTCATATAGTCTAAGAAAACTTCAAAAAGAAATGAAATGGGTCTCCATAGTTATCGTTCACTGATAGGCTGCATAGTTGGAGACTTGAGAGACTAGTCTTCTTTGATCTCGTGTTTTTCCTTGACCTTGTTACCAAACGAATCTTTCGACTCGCGTTCTATCTTCGCTTCGTTGTCATCAATCTTCACTTTTTCCTTGTATTCCTTTTCAGCCATGATGGTATACTTCTATCATTTAAGGCTTAAAGCAATTGTAGAAAATCTTACTGCTACATATATCGAAGGACAGAGCGAGAGCGTCTTCTCCCCCTATTTATATCATCAGCTGCTGTGTGTACATTGAACGCATCAAGTGTACACTATCATTAGACGTAAGCCACAGCCAACCTCTCAAGTTATCGGCGAGGTAGCTGGTTGTTGTCTTATTTGGCCATTTGCCACCTCTCTTTCTTCTGCAATAATCAGATGATAATCTGGTTGCAAATGAAGCATGATATTATCTTTGATCTGGCTACATTCATTCTGCTTGATTAATCTAATATACTGAGAGTCCAACAAATAAACTAGATTTAATCCTCGATACTGCCTGCTGTGTCAACAACAATAGACCAGCAACGATTATCAAAAGCAAACTAGGTACAACAACCGGCTCTGCTGGAGATGTGTAATCATGAATCAAGTGATTGACAGGATGCTGTACCCAGCAACAAGGGGCTCTGTGAATATCAGACTGATGAAATATTTAGAAACGCATATTTTGCATACTTTCTTTTTGCATGCTTAACTAGGCAATGGCTTCAACATCTTCTTTTTTTATTTTCCTTCTTGTCGTTCTGTTTGTTTTGTCTCTTAGTATAATATTGTTTGAACTTGCACTAACACGAATCTTTTCCATTGTCTTATGGTATGATTATGCATTTATGGCAATTTCTATAGCTTTTTTTGGCCTTGGAATTGGCTCCTTTATGATACATATCCAGAAAAATAAGCTTAATACGCCAAAAAAGAAATCAACAATCGAGCCCCAGTTTGGTTTTTCATTGCTAATAGTTCGATATGCAATTGCATATGGAATCTCTGTGCCAGTATTTATCTTCTTAATTGGCTACATCCCAAGCGATACTTCGTATATCTACCTATTTTATCTAATTTCTTCTGTTCCTTTCTTTTTTGCTGGAGCAGGAATGGCATTAGTATTTTTGGCAATGTCTCAAAAAATAAGTAAATTATATTTTGCTGATTTAATTGGAGCTGCGTTAGCCACTCTCATCTTGGATCCAATGATGCAATCATTTGGTGCTGGATCCGCTCTTTTACTAATATCAACTGTCGTTGTTGGAGTTTCCGCTTGCAGTTATTTTGTTATGATGAGGAGGATTACAAGGCGTCAGAGAGGCCAAGAAGAAAAAACTTCATACCCTAATCCTCAGCTAAATGCAGAGATAGATAGAAAGCAAGCCGTCGTGAAGCCGCAGAATAGAGTTAATGTGCTTGCTGCAATTACCTTTTCGGGGCTAATGATATTGTTAATAGTTAATAGCGCATCAAGCATAAATATTTTTGAGATAAAGCCTGGTATGAGTAAGGGGTTATACTACCAGCTAAATCATCCCTCTGAATTTGAGCATTTATCAGAAGAGTGGAACTCGTTTTCTAGAGTTGACGTTACTCGTAAAATACCGAGGCAGGAAGGAGACAATAATAATATTCTTAATACTACACTTCCAATTGCTAGCAGCAAACAGCACAATAACGGTAATAGTAATGATAGCAGTAGCAACGGTATCACTACTATTGCTGAGACGGTTAATGCTATGTCTCATGAACTAGCTTCAATAATTATTGATGCTGACGCTGCCACACCAATATATCGGTGGGACGGCTCTCAAAGTGATATAGCTTGGATACAGAAATACATGGACTATTTGCCCTATGAAATGATAAATGTAAATAATACTCTTGTTATAGGGAGTGGGGGCGGCGAGGACATATTGGTCGCACTCTCCGGTGGTGCAGACAACGTTACTGCAGTAGAATTGAATCCCCTAGTAGTAGCAGCAGCAAAAAGTTTTGATAGCGAATCTGGAAACATCTATAACAACAACAATGTCAAGTTGATTATTGACGATGGAAGACGATTTATCAGCTCTTCTACTGAAAAATATGATGTCATAGTACTAAAACTTGTTGATTCTTGGGCTGCACAACTTGCTGGAGGATACGCTCTCTCCGAGAATTATCTCTATACTGTCGAAGCATTTCAACAATACTTTCGACATTTGGATAAAGATAATGGAGGCATGATGGTAATGACTCGCTGGAATTTTGAGCTACCAAGGCTTATGCCTTTGATCGTTGATTCACTTGTAAAAGAAACAGGAAAGAGCCGAGAATCAGTTGCAAAACATGTAATGGTGGTTGAAGATCGACCAGGCCTCTATTTTGGACGCTCTGACGATAATCAAAGGTATTATCCTACTTTGGTAATGATAAAATCAACCCCATTTCTCGACGGAGAGGTCACCATGGTAAAAGAGAAGGCAGAGGGAAACCAATCAGAAATAACCATGCTAGCTGATACCTATGTAGCAGAGCCATTTGACAAACTATTCAATAATGATAACACCGCCTACAATGAATACTTCTCTACAACTGTGGCATCTAATCCAACAATCCCAACCGATGATTCGCCATTTTACTTTGCAAGAGAACAGATTCCAAAACAGATGACAATCTTGCTTATAACAGTCGTGGCCATTTCCGGATTTCTGTCTGTGCTGCTAATATATCACGCTAGAAAAACAAGAGTAAAATTCTATTCTAGATCTTCCTATTATGCCTTGTTTGCAATCTTTATTGGTGTCGGTTTTATGATTTTGGAGGTAACCTTTATTCAAAAATTTCTATTGTTGCTTGGAACTCCAATAATGGCTCTAACTGTAATACTATTTACGGTTCTTTTATCTAGCGGAATAGGATCTTATATTTCTGGTAAGATTTTTAGCACAAAACCGCATAGGGCCGTACTAACTTCAATTCCTATTCTTGCAGGTATTATTATTATTTATTTTATTTATTTACAGCAGATAATAGAATCTACAATCAGTATGGAATTGCCTTACCGGATTGTACTCACATTTGGGCTATTATTTCCTGCAGCATTTTTGATGGGATTCCAATTCCCTTCTCTTATTAAAATGGCATCATTAATTACAATCCAAAATAAGAATAAGATGGTATTTCAATATGACAATAACCTCGATAGCAAGAACAATAATACGACTCTGCTATGGGGTATCAATATTGTTGCATCAGTTATTGGGACGGTTCTTGCAGCTATATCGGCTATGATAATTGGCTTCAATGGAAACTTGCTGATTGGTCTTTGTATGTACTTGGGAGCGGGCACATGTGCTTTGTTTTCAATTTATTATATGAGGAATAATAGAACGACAGTATCAATTGGTGGAAACTTATAGAAGGTAACCAACTCAATGAGAGAGGGATTGAGAGAAAGAGCGAGTAAGACATAATAAAAGATTTATTTATTTATTTAGTTTGACCAACAGCAATTGCTTAAAAAAATTTAATTCACTCTCCTTGCAAGGTATCAAGTGGCAGAAGGAGAATTTGATAGCCTGAAAATGATTCTGCAACAGGAAATAATAAATCTTCAGCTTAATTTACAAGAGAAGAAATACAAAAGCAACGACGCAACAGACCGCCTTCTATCAAGAATAGCAGATAGAAATGACATCATTAGGATCAACACCCTGCGATGGGTTTTAAAAATAATTGAAAAGCTAGAGCATGAACACTACTAGATCGATCATAAGGAGACATATATGGTTCCATCCTTCTCCATTACTGGGTAGAGGGTCAGGTTACCGGATTTGCGCCACTCAGAGCTCTGCTCGATCCATGTGTTTTCCTTCTTCCATGACTTCATATTTTCCAGCTTGCCGGTGAAAACATTATATTCATATCCATGCATCCAGCAAATAACATTATCACCTTTCAATTCTCCTTTTACAAGTGATGCCCCTCTATGTGGACACGAATTGTTACATGCAAAAAGCCTGCCGTATAATCTTCCGACAAGGACCTCCGTCTGATCTACTCTGAACATTTTCATTGATTTTTCTTGTATCTCGTCACTCTTGCAGACTAGTCTGTATGACACTAAGGAAAAACATAAAAAAAGATAATAAAAAAGTTGAGAATAATAAAAAAGGAGGGTTGTCAAAGATGAATTAGGCTGCCCTGATCCCCTGTGTGCGGCGACTGGCCTACAAATTTTCTCCTAAAGTGTCCTGATGGCCTCTTAGACAGGAGCTCGATGAACCAAGCCTCGTGCTCAACTTCTTCCTGCATTATCCTCTGAGCTATATCGTAAGTCCTTGGATCTTTTCCAGCTGTATTGTCACATACTTCGCCCCAAGACCTAATTGCACACTGCTCCGCTTCGAGAAGCACTTTCAGTATCGAATTGATGTCTTCCCAGTTGTCAGGCAGATATGCATCTGGACATCCTGCCTGATCTGCAAATTTCCTGATATCCCTTGGAAGGGCGCCCCCGAGCTCATATAGTCTGGGAACCATTGCCTCGAAGTGGTTTCTGTCCTCTATTCTAGCATCCTCGACTATCTCCTTTATGCCTTCGCCTTCTAGACCCGTACAGTGCATTCTTAGAATCGTATAGTAATAGTACGTTGTGAATTCTGCGCCCACGCCAGCAGTGATCAATTTTATGAGCTTGTCAATATCGACACCATTTTTCCTCAAAACTTCCAGTGCCACGACATTTGGTATCGCCCCTTTCGGACTTTGTGGATTTGACATATAAGCGAGGGCAATATATCGCATAAAAGGATTAGCTCCCTTTGATGGTGAGTTTTTTTCTGGATTTTGATTCTTTTGATGGCATATATAGTGCTGGATAGAACGAAACGCTTTTGAAGATACCATGTTCTGATTACACAGTTTCTTGCAACTAGCGATCTGCACTCTTTTTAAAGGCGGGTCACTCGTATATCGAGAGAAAATAATACTGTCGGCCAGCCGAACTACCATATACACTTAGATAATAATATTGCATAGCTGTAGTGTACGACGTGATGGGCCTGCTGTTATCATCATCAAGTAAAGTATATGCTGTATTTTACCGATAGAATATTTCCTGAGAGGACAACAAGTCGACAGAGACTATAAAAGTAGATAAGCTTAGATTATATTACAATATATTCTTGGTTTGAGAGAGTTCTATGCTGATATATCTCCTAGCGCGGGAGGGGGAATTAGAATAAAAAACCGCAAGCCGGTACTTATCGTTGACGATGGCTCAGATTCCCTTAAGGCCATAGATCTTTTGAGAGAAAATGATGTCGAATTCGTCGAATATGACATCAGAAAGTTCGCAGAGAGCTGCTGTGGTGACTTGCCGTCAACAAAGGCACCCTCCGTGTTTGCTACTGAAGGAGTATTCAAAGGACTAAGTGGAGTTGAAGAGTATATCACTTCAGTAGTAGTAGCAGCGGCCAAAAAGGCGATCCAAAGCGAATCTGAGAGCGCCTATTGGTAGCTATACAAAGTACATGAATAGGGAATGTGAAATTAGAGAAAATTAGAGAAAGCTCAACGTAGCCATCAATCAGCATAAACAACATTTCATTTCTCTCTTTCTTTCTTTCGAGATGCAAGTGAAATTATATCAGTAGAATAATATATACATGCCAGCGACAGAGTCTCATGCCTGCCAAGAAATGGCTTGAAGACCAAGTATCATTAGCTCCAATAAAGAATCAGACGATCGCAGTTATTGGTTATGGCATTCAGGGGCGTGCTCAGGCGTCTAACATGGTGGATTCTGGGCTCAACGTAATAGTTGGCCTCAGAAAGGGAGGCAAAACATGGAAGCAAGCGGAGGCGGAGTCTCACAAGGTTATGGAGGTTGCAGAAGCTGCCAAGTCAGCTGACATCATTCATATTCTAATCCCAGATATGGAGCAGGCTGACACTTACACAAAAGAAATCGCCAAGCATGTTACAGAGGGGAAGGCACTTAGCTTTTCTCACGGAGCAGCAATCCACTGGAAGTGGATAGTCCCTCCAAAAGATGTCGATGTAATAATGGTCGCACCAAAGGGACCAGGTCAGCGCGTTCGTGAGCTCTATCAGGAAGGATTTGGCACTCCATCGCTCGTTGCAGTTTACCAAGACCATACCGGCAAAGCATGGGATCGAGTCCTTGCTATGGCAAAGGCAATTGGCAGCACGCGCCCAGGGGTTCTGCAAACGACATTTAAAGAAGAGGTAGAGACTGATTGGTTTGGCGAACAAGTTGATCTCTGCGGTGGAGCCCATACAATGATGATGAATGCCTTTGAGACCCTCATTGAGGCTGGCTACCAGCCAGAAGTCGCGTATTTTGAATGCCTTCATGAATTGAAGCTGATCGTTGACTTAGTACAAAAGTATGGCATTGCAGGAATGTACAACCGAGTAAGTGAAACGGCAAGGTACGGTGGCCTTACTCGGGGGCCGTACGTCATGGACAACGAAGCCAAAAAGAAGATGAAAGAAGTGCTCAAGGAGATCCAGTCAGGTGACTTTGCAGAGGAATGGATAAGCAAGTATAAGAAAGAAGGCAAAAACTCATTTTCGCGTTATATGAAAGAAATAGAGAATCACCAAATAGAAAAGGTGGGCAGGGAAATGCGAAGAATGATGTGGCCAGATGCACCTGAAGTTTAATCAAAATCCAATTTCTTTTCTATATTGTAAAGTCTAATATAGAATTGTATATCGCATTGTAGGCGAGTGCTCACTACATCTCATCTTAGACGCAGAACATCCCACTTAGTCGACTAGTGGTAGTAGCTTGTTATCACCATCGTATGAGAACTCCTAATCTATCAATAACCAACTGATGAGGAGGATGATAAACCCTTTATCATAGGCTATTACCAAGTATCCAATAACAATAACAGGAAGTGAGAAAGATGTGACAAAAGAAGAAGAAGAACAACAACATCTTGAAGAAAACAAAAGGAATGTGACGGCCTTCTACGACCTAGCCTTCAACCAGAACAATCCCGCTGAAGCCATCAGTAAGTATGTTGGGGAGGTTTACATCAGCACAACCCAACGGTGGCCGATGGCAAGGAGGCTTTCATTGAGTATTTTAAGAGAATGGCAAAGGAGTACCCCGGCAAGCGTGTTCACTTTAAGTGTGCGATAACAGAAGGAAATTATGTAGTCTTGCACTGTCATCAGGAGTGGCCTGGTAACAGCAGTGTCGTTGATAATTGGGCAGGTATTGACATTTTTCGATTAGATGACAACGGCAAGATTGTTGAGCATTGGGATGTGCTACAGAAGGTACCTGAGAAAAGTGCCAATGATAATACGATGTTCTGATTCAGGTTGAGTGATGTTAGAAGGTAGCAGCTGCCGCTTAGCAATCATTGTTCTACCAGTCGTGCAGTATTTATGGTACCACCCAGCGTAAATATTATTATCGTAACAGGATTGGGATGGCGGCGGCAATAATGACGGAGTGTTAGTGTTATAGTTATCGTGAAGGTGCACTAAATGGCAAGACATTATCATTATCATTATCATCCTCCTCCTCATTATCATCATCATCATCCTCATTAGAATTACTCTTGCAATCGAGAAAGCAGAATGGAAGCCATTTCGCAATGCTTTAGATAAATGAGATAAAAAAGAAATTTAACTAATATTTGGTAGTCTTTGCCTTCACATTTCCGCCTGCTCTTATGCGGTACAGGTGATAAGCCTATGCCAAATACTCATGTCGATACTGGTTTACACTTAAAAGCAACGAAGCGAATGCCTCAAAGAGGTTGAGCAAAATAGAGACCAAGGCAGAAGATATCCACAACAAAAACGATAGAACTAAAAGGAATTGAGATCTGACACCGCAATTAGGGTTATCAGAATTCTAAGTTTCCAGGTTCAAGCAAAAAAGGTAAATAGAGAAAGAAAGGATATGAGTGAAATTTGAATTACACTCTCTCTCTCCCGTGTGCGGGCCTAGACTTGTTATTCCTTTGTTAGCTGGTCGAGCTGACCGTAGACTTCAAGAAACCTAAGACCTTTTTCTGTAGTCTTAAATGTATGAGTATCTAAATCATAACTAAGCAGGTCTTTATCACTTAGAGTCATCAGATAATCTTTCAATTGTGCATAGCTAAGGTTTGCCTTATACATTATCTTCATCTTATTAGTTACGCCGCCATTTGCAGTCTCTAGAATCTGACTGATTATTTGGATTCTATTTCTAATTGTCATGTCTTTTGTGCTACTGAAGTAGATTATCATATTAAATAGCATTATCTGGTACATCCACCTAGTGCCAACTATTGGCTATTTTCCTAAAAGAATTTTTAAAATGTTGTACTTTTGTTAATTCATAATAGCAGTGCGCTAGCTGACCTAATGGGGTTTATACAGCCCACTCTGCTATGGAGAACGAGTCATCTTTTTATTATTCTTGTCTTACTTTCTTCTAGCGATGGTACTAACATGCCGGTCGAACCTAAAGTACTATAGAATCAACAACAAAAACTGATTGATTGAGTATTTTTCTTGGACTAAACAATTGAAAGGAAGTCTTTTATCCTTTATTCCCATCCCAAACTGCACGTAAAATGAGTATACTAAATAACAACAGAAAAAAATTACTCTCAACGCACTATATCCATCTCACGACAGCTGTTACTACTTTCACACTGGCCATAATTTTTGCATCATCAAGTATGACTGCTACTCCAGTAGAAGCCACAACAACACAAGCAGCTAGCACCACTACCACAACAACACAAGCAGCAACTACACTTTCATCATCTTATGGAATAGAGCTTTCACCTCAACCCATCTACGAGGAACGCTCACCAGAGCCAGACATAATTCCAATAAACCAAACATATGCGACCTTAACATTTTCTGGAAATGGCATACTGACTCTTCCAAACACCACACAGACTATCAATACTTCCAGCAATGGTACTGGCGTTATATCGTTTACGACATCATCTGGTTATGCAAAGGAGACTATTACGACAGAAAATGGCGAGACTGCGACTGCAACATTCTATGAAATTGTACAGTTCAATCCTGCAGTCCCTGGTGAAGGCAAAGGCATTGTAACAGCAGTCTTTCAGACTAACTCGACTGGTATGCTTGCACCATTAAACGGCATGATAGCTGCAGGAATTGACGATATGTCATCAACTGGTGAGAGCCATGTAACATTATGGAGATGGGAGAGCGGAATTGTAATTAGCAATTCAACTGTTCCTTCTGCTCTTATGCAGGATGAATCCCCGATAAATAAAAATAACACAAAAACAGCATCTGAGCTTCCATAACCAATGAGCGTGTCATACCCTGAGGCACCACGATAGCTGACCTAAACCCTTTGCGCACCCCGCCCTGCTTCTTTTTCTTTTTTCTTCTACTTTCTTCTACTTTATATTTTGATAAAGGAACGAATCAAAAACTTGAAGTCATGACCTATGGCGCTTAGGCAGTTACAGCCACATACACTATCCTTTCCTACTATTATTTGAGTGTAAAAAATGTTATTACCTACAGCTCTGGTTCCTCACACTAGAGTGAGACAAGAGGTATGTCAGGGGGGATGCCCATAGCTTGGGAATCATTCACATCTTTATTATAATAAGAAATAACAGAAGAATCCCAAGCATTAGATGAAAATGCACAGGAAAAACTTCAATTCTCCACGACCTTAGCTTTTCCGTATACTACTACGAGAAAGTAATTGCCCCACTAATACTATAGTTGGTTATTATCATTTAATCATATAGTATAAACGATCAAAAAAGGTGTAGAAAAAAGAGAGAAAATATAGATGAGAGACCTAGTTCCTACGCTTCTTTAGTCCTTTCTCTGATATGGTTAATAATGACTGGCAGCGGGGTTCCTGGGCCAAAATTGCCGGTCACTCCCTGCTTTTCCAGCTCTTTTCTATCGCTTTCGGGTATTATGCCGCCTCCAACGACTAGAATGTCTCCTGCACCCTTATCTTTAAGAAGTCTTGCCACCTTTGGAAACAGAGTCAAGTGAGCGCCGTTTAGCAGGCTCATTGCTACCACGTCGACGTCTTCATCAATAGCCATATTCGCAATCTGCTCTGGTGTACAGAACAACCCGGAATAAATGACCTCCATGCCGGCGTCACGAAAAGCCCTGCATATTACCAGCGCACCCCGGTCGTGTCCATCTAGTCCAAGCTTGCACACGAGAACTCGTATTGGTCTTTTTTGCTGCTGTTGCTGAGCCGACATTATTATTATCATGAAATTGGCCTTTCTGCTTAAAATATTTTGTTCAATTTCAGCACAAATCGTAGGACAAGAATGATGATGATGATGATGGGAGGATGTTTTTTCAATACCTATACTGACGATGAAAACTTGGCCTTTTCATCTTTTTTCGCATGTCTATTTCTTTCTCGGAAGTATACCTTATATTTCATCTACCTAAGCTCCAGAAACTGAAGCTATATTGTCAACTCACGAATGTCATGACATATGTCTCTTTCAAGCGATTGCTCCTTTGAACAAGCGTTTCACACAAATGGCAGCCTGCGCGCTCTGTCACTTGTCTCATATTCTGCAAGGGTGGGAACACAGGATGTTACAGTTGCTACGAGCTACTACTTCTTCTCTCTCTGCGATATTGCCGTGACAGTTCTCATCATGAAAAACAATGGATTTATAAATACAAAAAGCATGCATAGGATCTTGCATGTCCTCGTCACAATCTTCATCACCATCACCATCATCGTCGTCATCAGAAATCGAGGAGCTTAGGGCAAGGGCTGTTAGAGAGCAAGTCGACCTTTACAGGCAGCTTAGAGAACAACTAGTCAATGAAGTCGAGAGGTATCAAAGAGAAGGTAATCACAAGCTTGCTAGCATTATCTCTGAATCTCTAAGAGAACAATAAAAATTAGAGTAATTATCAGTTGACACTGATAGTCCTTTTCTCTCTGTGAATGAAATGCATTAGAGCTGGATATATCTCCGCTATAATCATTATCATCTACCGTGCTAGTGGCTTAGTGGAATATTAGACCCTTACTTGTATCATTGGCGACCTATCGCTAAGCATGATTCTGTAAACCAGCACTGCCATAATGTTGAGAACATGAAAAAAGACGTATACCAGTGGTCTAGTCAGATCTGGTCCTCAAGAACCTGTGTGTTAGATAAAAAAGGAATTAAGTTGCAACCTAATCCGATCCTAAAGAACTAATATTATATATATACAGACTATAACTTGCTGGTGTGCTTCCTATAGTAAAGGGTTTGCTTGCAGGCGATCGACGAGCCCTTGCAAGGGCAATATCAATTGTCGACAACGACGAACCTGAGTCTCGGGAAATCATAAAGCAGATTTTCAGCAAGACAGGCAATATAAGGACAGTGGGTTTTACAGGTCCTGGCGGGGCCGGCAAAAGCTCTCTTGTTGGCAAGCTAATACCTGAATGCGAGGCGCTTGGTTACAAGGTTGCCGTCCTTGCAGTTGATCCCACAAGCCCCATAACTGGTGGTGCTATACTAGGAGACAGAGTAAGAATGCAGGCCAATCTTGGCAATGAAAAAGTCTTCATGCGAAGTATGGCGTCAAGGGGAGCTATGGGAGGTGTTTCCAAATCGCTCAGAAATGCGATTAGAATACTGGATGTAGCCGGCTACAATATTGTACTTATTGAAAGCGTCGGTGCAGGACAGCTTGAAGTTGAAATTTCTAAAGTTGTCGATCTTACGGTAGTTGTATTCACGCCGCACACAGGAGACAACGTGCAAGCCGTAAAAGCTGGGCTCACCGAAATAGGTGACATTTACGTTGTAAATAAGGCAGATCTGGAAGGTGCTACTAGCCTATATCAAACAGTAGTTGACCTGATAGGCGATACTGATAGAAAACCAGCCGTTCTTAAGACATCTGCCAAGACGGGAACGGGTGTAAACGAACTAGCCAAGAATATTAATAAGTTACTAAAAGAAAAAAGCATTAATTATAAAGAACGCGAGAGAAAGATGCTGGAGGATGAGTTAACAGACATGATTTTAAGTATCTTGGAGAAAAAGGTTTCCTCTATCCTAGCGAAGGAAAGAAAATATTCAGAGTTTATCGACAGGCTGGCTAGAAAGGAGATCGACCCCTATATAGCTGCTGAAGAATTGGCCGGGACTCTACTTAGGTGATAAGAAGGTGGCGAGCGAGACTTTCAAGACCGATTCAAATATACCAGTGAAGAGAGTTTTTAAAAATAATGATTTAAAAAATTATGGTGGCCTTGAGGAAGAAGAGCCCGGGAGGTATCCATATACCCGGGGTCTGTATCCAGACATGTACCGCGAGCGACTCTGGACCATGCGCCAGTATAGCGGCTTTGGTAGTGCAGAAGAGACAAACAAGCGCTTCAAGTTTTTGCTAGACCATGGCCAAACGGGGCTCTCACTTGCATTTGACTTACCTACCCAAACTGGCAGGGATTCAGATGATCCTCAGGCAGAGGGTGAGATTGGAAGGACGGGTGTGGCCATCAGCTCGATAAAAGATATGATGACCTGTTTTGATACCATACCGCTTGACAAGGTCAGCACTTCGATGACTATCAATTCAACTGCATCTACGCTTTTGTCACTTTACATCACTGTTGCCGAGAAGCAGGGAGTATCGCCAGACCAGTTGCGTGGCACGACTCAGAACGATATCCTGAAGGAATACATTGCACGAAACACCTACATTTATCCGCCCAAGCCATCGATGCGCCTGATAGGTGACATGATCGAATACTGCTCCAAAAAAGTTCCACAATGGTACCCTATCAGCATTTCTGGATATCATATGAGAGAAGCCGGCTGTAACGCTGTGCAAGAGTTGGCCTTTACCTTTGCAAACGCAATTGAATACATCAACACTTGTACAAGCAGAGGACTGAATGTTGATGACTTTGCTCCTCGACTTTCGTTCTTTTTCTGCTGCACTATGGAATTCTGTGAGGAAATTGCCAAGTTCAGAGCTGCTCGAAGGATCTACGCCAAAATAATGAAAGAGAAGTTTCATGCGACAAATCCTAAATCGCAACATCTCCGCTTCCACGTTCAGACATCTGGCGAATCACTAACTGCACAGCAAGTTGACAATAACATTGTCAGGGTCGCGACGGAAGCGCTTGCTGCAGTACTTGGAGGATGCCAATCATTGCATACCAACTCACGTGATGAAGCGCTTGCGCTTCCAACTGAAGAATCAGTCAAGATCGCACTCAGAACTCAGCAGATAATTGCTACAGAGACAGGAGTTAGCAAGACTGTGGATCCAATGGGTGGCTCATACTACATTGAATACCTTACAGCCAAAATAGAGGAAGAGGTTAACGGGTATCTCAAAAAGATAGAAACGATGGGCGGCGCACTAGTGGCAGTAGAGAAGGGCTTCTTCCAAGAAGAGATCAGGAACAATGCATATCAATTGAAGAAAGAAATTGACGAGAACAAGCGCATTATCGTGGGCGTCAACAAGTATCAAGACGAGCAAGATGTTGAGCCAACGATCAACAGGATAGATCCATTACTGGAGCAAAAGCAATTAGCAAATGTCAAGGAATTCAAGAGCAATCGTGACAAGTCAAAGGTTGACCAAGCGCTATCACAACTGCAAAATGCAGCTGAAAAGGATGACAATAACCTAATGCCCCATATCATCAATGCAGTTAAGAGCTACACGACGCTTGGCGAAATTAGCAGCACTTTACGAACTGTATTCGGAAGATATGAACCTAAGATATCTTTTTAGCGTGTAAGGAGAACTCTAGAAAAAAAGAAGTGTGCGCAAAAGCTGTGATGATGGTGTTGGCGCCGCCGGCTACAGTTCTACATGGTGAAGGAGCACTCTATGTTTCATTTGCGCAGTTGGCATTTATTAGTATGCTAAATCCGCCGTCTTAATTTGGCAAAACATTCTGAAAGCGACTTTGTCTTAGGATAGGATCTGCTTTTTGAATTTTCAACCTATTTCTAAATGCCTATTCATACAAACCGTGTGACGGATGAGTGATAAGTTATGAGGGGCTCAATTCCATTTGATTCTTCTTCGTTTAATGCTCAAAAAATATCAGGATCTGTGAATCAAATTCCTAGCAGGAGCGCATGTATGCCTGTCTTTGTGTTGAAAAGACAGCCTTTAGCTGACGATAATAATAATATTAATAATAATAAAGACAAATAACGCAGCGATTGGTGAAGAAGGTAGAGATATGCATAGCCGAACAGAAAGTCTGTAGAAATAATCTATTTAACTGAATTCCGCAAAGGCAATTTAATGCAGGAAAATGAAAGATTAGACTCTGAAAAACAAGAAGAATACTTATGGGTTTCCACTTTCCTGCCGCTAAAGAGTTGGAAATATATGGTTCCTTTTCAGTTGATGACTTCAAAAGTAGTCAAGCAAGTAAAAGAAACCAAAGGTGTAATGAACTATGCTGTCAGGCTGATTTTTCAAAAAAGCACTTCTGGACGCTATCTATTTGGAAAGATCAAGACTCTCTTAGGTATTTTGTTATAGCAGAGCCCCATGCAACTGCGATTAAGAAGTTCACTGAATGGGCTGGAGAGGGCTCTGCGTTTGTGGAATGGTATAGCTCCAATAATTCAATTGATTGGGCGGAAGCACTCGAAACGCTTAAGAAGCCCACATTTTACTACAAGAATCAAAAATAATCTCCTGCAAGATTTACGATTTATAGATTATACTTTTAGAGGCTTATTTGGTAAATGTACATGTTTTTACTTTCCTAACATAAATTAATTTACTCCTAGTGAAATCCAATCTCGTTTTCTTAGGAGTTCTCGCTTCAAAAATCAAAACCACAACTAGGCTACCGCGTAATTTCTGTTATGTAGGCTACTTGACCTACGGGATCAGATTAAATATATACTGTCAGTGGCTTTCTTTGCTATCAAATGAGAGTCGATCATATAGCTATTGCAGTTAACAATGTGCAACAGGCCCTAACCGACTATCAAAAAATACTCAGTGTTGACGAGCTGAAAATAGAGGAAGTCCCCAATGAAAAGGTCAGAGTCGCAATGCTAATGCTCGAAGATACTAGAATAGAATTAATGGAACCAATGGCTCCCGACAGTCCAATTTCAAAGTTCCTACAAGAACGTGGTGAAGGTATACACCATATAGCAATTACTGCTGACAACATTGAAAAGGATGTCGCGAGGGCATCGGAGAATGGTATGAAAATGCTTGGCGGATTGCGCACAGGTTCGTACGGCCGCAAGATCACATTTATACATCCTAAATCACTTCACGGTGTCCTGACAGAGTTCTGTGAAGCACCACCATCACGATCAGAAGTTGCCAACAAAAAAGAAGAAGAAGAACAACAACAATAACAATAATAATAAGAGCAAAACCGGGATTTTGACTTGTATTGCAAGATTGCGAACAGCTTACCAAGCTGCTGACTGAAAGTGTGGAGAGAAACCATGCAGAAGCACTGCTGCTCTCCGGAGGCCTTGATAGCAGTATTTTAGCAAGTATACTACGACCACAATACTCACTTGCCACTGGATTTGGAAGAGCAGCTCCTGATCTTGTGTATGCAAGGCAGGTTGCAGAAAGATACAGCAAACACCATGTTGAAGTTGTTTTTGGACAAAATAGAATGGCAGAGCTGGTAGAGCAGGTTGTACGAATTTTTAGAACTTTTGATCCGATAGAGATTAGGAATTCTGCTGTGGCGCTTGCCTGCCTAGAATGGACAAAAAGCGAGGGCTATTCTAATGTAATGACTGGTGACGGAGGTGATGAGCTGTTCGCCGGCTACAATTACTTTTCTCGCTATCATTCTGATATGCAGAAATTTGATTCAGAGCTGCGACGGCTCTGGAAGATCATGCATTTTTCTTCAATAAAATTAGGTGAATATATCGGTATTGAAGTAAAAACTCCTTTCCTTGATGAGAAGTTTGCGTCATTTGCAAAATCGATCAGTGTAGACGACAAAGTGGGCGAACATGGTGGTAAAAAGTGGGGCAAGTTCATTTTGAGAAGATGCTTTGAACCAACACTGGGCTCCTTGGTATGGAGACCTAAGGTTGCGCAGGAGCAAGGAGCTGCCACTGATCATTACGAGCAGCATATTGAAGAAATGATCGACGACTTGACTTTTGCAAACAAGAAAAGAATAGCCCAGGAGCAAGAGGGTGTCAGAATAAGAAGTAAAGAACATCTACACTACTATGCCATTTTCAGAAGCCATTTTCCTCCACCAAAAGAAGAAGAGGAAGGAGAAGGAGAAGTAGACCATCGTACTTGCAGATTACGTTGCTCAGATTGTCGAGGATATATTGCACCTGATGCTAGGTTTTGCAGAAAATGTGGTGCTTTTCCTGTTGTGCCACTTTCACTTTGAATACTTGCGGGGCTTTTTTGTAAAGATCCTCTTGCAGCCCTCGCAACAAAAGTAGTAAATCTTGCCGTGATGCTCATGGCTAATTGCAAGTTCCTGATGCATTTCAATTCCGCAGACAGGGTCAACAACAGGCATCAGCACTATGCGAAGAACCTGCGTATTTATTGTTTACCAAAAGCGACGATTGGCATATTATGTATTTTTACTCAAGATAAATTGCTCTACACATTCATTGAAGGGTGATGAACTTCAACTCCGGATAAAGTATTGGTTATAGCATCTGAACATCTCTTACTTTTAGAAAGCAAAAAAATAGAAAAAGCGGGCGTCTGGTTGCCCAGACATTGTCGAAATCCTAAGTTTATGGGATAGATCTGCTGTACAGCTTTCCTTCAAGAGCTAGCTTGTACATTTCAGCCACGTATGGGTTCTTTGCTGGTGTTTCTGCACCCAGTTCGACCATTCTGGCATACACTCTGACTACATAAGCCAGAGCACCCATGAATGCCACAACGACACCCATGTTAAACATCCAGTGGTTTGGAACTGCGAAGATTTCTTCGACGAACCAGAAGTGCCATAGTTCATTGATACCGATTGTGAACATTGTGGCCAAATAGCCAATGATTGTAATCTTCAAACCGGTGTTCATTGAATTGCCTGGACCTCTCAGGATTGGTACTCTTCTGTCGTAGACTGCGACAAAGCCCCAACCTAGTGGGAGTGCTACGAAGTGGCTGTATAGCCACCAGTGAGCAGGCGTGAATGCGCTATCTCTGATTGCCGTCTGGTGCAGTGAGCCATCGACGAAGTTGTCGACCTCTACTGAGGCTGCAATTGAACCCAGCATGATTACCATGATGTAGATCTTCTTTAGTCTCTGGATTTCGACTTCTTTTGGTATCAGTGCTGGCATCTGAGCCATAAGACGTTAGTCCCAGATCTCATATTTTAACCTGCAGTTGAATAAATAATAAAGAACAGTGCAAAAGATATCTTCTTGACAAACGCTAAATGCAGGATCTACATGATTTAGTAGAAAGAAGTATATGATTTATCATACTATCAAGATAGACGCTAATGATAATCATCGATGATAATATGACGGTTAATAGGGTGA
>DATMWK010000003.1:0-11819 GCA_035562555.1 Nitrososphaera sp.
TTGAGTTATTCTATCTCCAAAGAAATCATTCAATTTCACTGCAGCAGAGATGTATCCATCCCAAGTTTTCAATGATTCTGGATCAACTCCTGCTTCTTGCAGCATGTCCTTCCAATACCACATACCCCTAACATCGGTCCATAGCCAAAGACCATATATGGTGTTATCATACACACAGCCATCAAGATTTGCTTCATACAAATCATCGATTCTACCCCACTGCTCAAAGTCATCAGTAAGATTACTTATCAAACCCTTCTCTGCAAATTCACCAAGCCAGATTTGATCTACTGACACAATGTCTACAGGATCGCCATTTGATAATCTATCCAAAATTCTATCTCTTGTAATATTATAAGGATAATCAGTATATTCTATCTGTATATTCATGTCTGGATGGCGTCTATTTAGTTCATCAAGTGCAGGCTGCAGCAGCTGATTCCATCTTCCAGAATCGGCTAGGTCAGTAAAAAGTCCTCTAAGGGTAACATTATCCTTGTCAAGTAACGATGATACACTCGTTGATTGGTTTGACGGAACAAGAGTGAAAGGGTTGTTGTTGTTGTATCGAGTCTCCGTTGTTATATTGGCCGATAAATTGGCAGTGGTTAGTGCAGGTTGTAAGATTGTGGGTGCTGTCATGATGATCATCAGGAGAGCAACGATGACGACAACAACAACTGAACCCGTCTTGGCAAGACAATATTGGCCACTTTTGCATAATTGCCATCTTCTACTAGACATTATTGTGCTAACTCCTGCTCTACTGTTCCCAACGAAGATGGATAAGGAGTGAGATCGTCCCTCTTAAAAGGATCATGTTTCATTTCCCCTGGCAAGTGGGTATATGAGTGTTTGAAACAGCAGCAGCATCATCTTTTTTTTATTTTCGCTAACGCATTATAACTAATAATTACTAATTCTGCCAACTCATAACTTCGTCATCCTATCTATCCTTTAGATAATTCATAAAAATAAATGCAACATTTGACTTAACAATTAGTTAGGGATTATCGTATCCATTATTGCCTTTGCATATGTTGCCAATTCTATATTATTGCTGGAGTATATTGGTGGATACTGGACCTCTAACAGAGTCTGTTGTCCTCCCTCCTCCGAGATTAGCCATTCTACAAAATCCATTATTGATGCATTGCTCTCATCTTCTTCATCATTATTATTAGCCAATAACGATCCATAATAGAGTCCAATTATGGGATAAGAGCCATTTACAAACCTGCTTGCGTTTAAGGTAGGTGGTTGTAGTTGTTGTTGTTGTGATGATAGTGATCCACTTGTACTGGAATTGTGAAATTGAAGAGCAAGATTTACTGCCTGACCTATCGATTGCGTTGAAGGAACAATGTAGTCGCCATCCGCATTTCCAATTGCCGCATAGGTCATTCTGGTCTGTACTGCATATGAAAAATCTACATACCCTACAGAATACGGTATTTTTCTAACTGTCTCTGCAAGCTCTGCTGGTCCTGAAGCGGCGACGCTATCGCTTGGCCAGTTTATAATATCCTGGAAACCAAGATACCGGTCAAGCAACAGCAGAGAGCTGCTGCTACTGTTACTACTACTATTATTGTTGTTATTGATATCGTCACTGCTGTGCACAACAATTATTTTTTCATCTGGGAGGTTCAGACTCGGATTCAAGTCTTTGATAGCTGCATCATTCCACTGAGTGATGCTACCGTTCAACATAAGGAATAATGTGGTAGAATTGAGCCTCAGGCCCGACGGTATATCTGGAAAGCTTGGAATATTGTACACTATAGACACAGCTTGAGGACTCAAAGGAATATACACAACAGCACCGTTCTCATCAGGAATCCCAACTATTGCTAAGTCACTGTCCTCTGCTTTAGCTTCTTTTATTTCTATGTCCGTCAAATATTCTACGTCTACATTGCCTGATGAGGCGAGTTGCTGATTTTCATACTCGGCAGCCCATCTCTGAACAAAAGGAAATGCTGATGATGTAGATACAACATCGATTGTTGTGGGTATAGTGGAGGAGGATGATAATGATGCTGTTGTTTGAGAGCTGGTGTTATCATTAGCAGTTAGATCACTCTTCTCAGCCATATCAGGCATAGGTGGTTGGTTAGATCTTGGATGGAAATAAGATGTAAATGCAACGGAGGTTATTGCTAGTATTGCTATTGTAACTAACCCAATTATTAACAGTGATATTATGGCAACTTTTTTCTTCTTGCTCAAAATAACTATGCTAAATACACCACCATGTTTTCAAGATAACTAAGAAATATCATCATCTTCTACCACCAGCGTTTTTGAAAGTGTCATTTTCCTTATGCTCCTTGCTGTAAGATAATACAGGAAACACGCGATTCCAAAAAGTACAGGATACCACCATACCATACCATAAAATGAGAGGTTAAGCGGCGTCATTACGTCTTTTGGCCATTCCCCAAAAAGAGCAAAGTAGGACACATCTTCAAGCCATATGAAATTTAGTATGTTACCTGTGCCCCACAAAACACCTTGCAGCTTTACAGCCTTGGTTGTTCTAAAAACCAGTTTGTCAAAAAAAGGGTTAAAGGATATCAGAACCGCCAAAAGCATCATTATGACATGATAAAAGTAAAGCTGGTAAACAATATGGATATTCATAGGGTAAACCAGCACACCAAGTCCGATAGGACTTGCAAGTAGCATATGTTCTATCAACCCATAAAGCATTGCAAAGAGGAATATTGAGACTGCGGATGTGAGGTATATCGGCCTCAATGGAAACCTCTTGCTAAAGATGAGTGATGTCATTTACTTTTTGCTTTTATTATGGCTGCTTTGCCATTTATGGCTACTGCTATGAAAAGGTCAAAAATAGTTCGGATCTCAAAGAGTCCTCTCAAGCAGTTGTAAGGTTATCTATTGAAGATAGTATATACATCCTTTGGGGATATCATCACTTCTAGCAGGAATCGCACAGACCCTTATACACATGTTAATCCGAGATCGCGGTTTCCACAGCAGAGGCATTCGGGACAATTTCACCGCAAGGTTAATGGGCTATTCTTCTGCGTCAGCATCCTAACCTTCCTAAACATGGAAAATTATGCAATATTTGATATTCTCTCTATATTATGACCTGCTAGCTAGGCAGAGTCACTTAAATGATCAATTGCCCATTTTTAGATATTTTGTTGAATTCTTTTTTATCATTCGTCTCCGCGGACTTCTTCGCGAAGTGTGGGCGCGACTCGCGTGCCTATCAATTCAATAGCTCGCATGAGCTTCAGGTGAGGTAATGAGGCGGGGTTCATCATAAAAGTGATCCGGGAGACGCCACCGAGTGCTTTGCTATGTCGAACGATCTTCCTCACCACCTCACCCGGATCGCCTACGAGCAGTGCGCCTTGTGGACCTCGCTGAGCGTCAAAGCCCGCACGAGTCATTGGACGCCATCCACGCTCCTTTCCAATCTCGCTCATGGTATGAGCGTAGCCTGGAAAGAAGTCATCGACTGCCTCTTGCATGGTATCCGCTACATAGCCCAGGGAATGTATCCCTACCTTCAATTGATCTGGTGAATGACCGGCTCGCCTCCCCGCCTCTCTGTAGAGATCGATAAGTGGCCGGAATTGGCGCGTTTCGCCGCCAATAATTGCAACCATCAAGGGGAGTCCAAGCACTCCTGCACGAACGAATGATTGCGGAGTCCCACCAACTCCAAGCCATATCGGGAAAGGATTCTGCAAGGGTCTAGGGTAGATTCCCTGTCCAGTCAAGGGTGGCCTATATTCGCCGGACCAATAAACCCGCTCATTGTCACGAACCTTCAGGAGCAGATTGAGTTTCTCTGCGAAAAGCGAGTCGTAGTCTTCCAATCGTAGGCCGAACAGGGGAAATGCCTCGATAAATGACCCACGGCCTACGACCATCTCTGCCCGACCCTGCGACAGAAGATCAAGGGTTGCGAATTCTTGAAATACCCGTACTGGGTCAGCAGCACTTAGCACAGTTACTGCACTAGTGAGACGTATACGTTGCGTTCGCGCGGCCGCAGCTGCTAGGATGAGTGCAGGAGCCGAATCGAGGAACTCCTGACGGTGGTGCTCGCCGACTCCAAATACGTCCAAGCCGACCTGATCGGCGTATTCGATTTGTTCGACCAAATTTTGCAAACGCTCAGATGGGCTAATAACTGTGAGGCTGGCGCTCTCGCCGCCGAATGCCGCTGCGAAGCTATCAATTCCAACCTGCATCTTTGGAACCATTTCTTGTCCTCTTACCTCATCTTTCTACAATGCCTTTGCTTTTAAGACAGAGCGTGTCTTGTGCTGATTTGAAGGCGAATTTATGTTATCTATTAATGAATTTTTAGCCATAGTAGTAATCAACCCGATTCAATTTAAGATCAGTGGTATTCGCTTACTTAGTAAGTCATCTATACCAAACTTGGTGAGCCTAAGTTCCCTACAGTTAGCAGACGCTAGGCTGTGCCAAGAGAACTGGGCAACATAAACGAAAATACTTAGCTCCTAACTCTGTTGATTCATTATTGATAATACTGTGAGAAAATGAACCAGGTATTATGATTACTAGGACTCAACTATTCTTAGCAATAGAGAATCTTTTTATTTCATCTTTTTTACTCTTGGCATGAGCTTCCTTGCAAAAAGCTCTACTGCTCAGAACTTTCATTGGCAGGCCAGAATGTAAAGCTGTCCATTCGAAGTTCTTTGTGGGAGACTCTGTTGACATTTTTCTGATCACTTCTTTGCCCAGAGCCGAGGCTTGTCATTTATGCTATCCCATGCCTTCTCTTCTGATTCAACGCGTTCTACAGAGATATCATTGAAGTATCGGTCGAGCAAACCTTCTCTTTCCATTGCCAGAGGTGGCGAGCAATAGTCTTCCTCTATCCATATCGCATAATCATAATTTTCAGTATCAATTCTTGCATTATCAAGGCTGTATTGAAGAGCTTGTCCGAATGGTCGCATTCTTGATATTTTGCCGGAGCTGAGTTCCTCTTTTAGAGTTTCCAAGCGTTCCTTTTTTGGCTTGGCTCTAACCAAATAGAATGCCATGTCGTCAAGTTCTACCTTTTATGATCATACTAATCACTATCATCACTTAAAAGCGCAGCCATTCTTAAATGGACGATAAAGTTACTTGGTTGGCCTTTGCACATTTGTGACACCAAAGGTTGTTGTTGTCATACTTTATGCCTATTCCTCAGAATAAGTCTCTTGCTTAAAATACAGTTCTCTTGAATTAAAGAACCAATTTCTTAGTTGTCAGAATTATTATTTCATTGCTGCTGTTGGTTTTTACTAAAGATCTTGGATCCTTCACACAAAACACACATTTCATTTGGAAGGAGTATTTAGGAAAGGTTTGGTATGGACATTTTCTTTGCATTTCCTCGCAGAAACAGCGCCAAACCAATTGATACTAAAGATAATATGACAGCAGTTAGAAATATGGAATTGTATGCATTTGCACTTGGAAATGATGCCGTATGCCCTGCTATTAGCAGAGGGGATTGATTTGCCTGCATATACATGCCTGCAAGTGCAGGTCCTATTGAACTGCCAATGATTCTCATAAGGTTGTTCGTGCCAAGTGACATTCCTGTGTATTGCATAGGAGTTGCTAGCATAGTGACATTCATTGCCCCTACATTTGTCAATGATAGCCCTGTGGAGAGTATGGCTAAGTTAACAGAAATCGTCAGGAGGTTGGCATGAAATGCCAATAGGCCCAGAAAGCCAGCAGTTGTAACTGCAAGACCTATGATGATTGGTCTGATAGATCCCATCTTTGCAACTATAAAGCCTGAAGTTGGACCGAATATTAGAAGAACAATTGCAAAAGGCAATTGCACATATCCGGCCTCTGCTGCATCCAACCCAAAGCCAAAGGGCTGTGGATTTCTTACAAGTACGGGTATTGTTTGGAACACCATGAACATTGAAAAGCCTACAACCAGTATTATGATGTTACTAGGAAGTATAGCCTTGTGCAAGATTAGCTTAAAGTCAACAAGGGGATATTTCTCTCTCCTTTCTATAATCACAAAAAGCGCAAACGTGGAGACTCCTAGTATTATCAAATAATATACCAGAAGACTAGGCGAAGCGCTGCTGCTAATACTACTACTACTATTTCCAGTTGTTTCTGAAAGTGTCAGCGCAAGCAAAAAAGACGTAATAAAAGTCGCAAGTGTAATTGCGCCTTTGACATCAACTTTTCCATTCTTAGGCTGACTAACTACTACTGGCGTATTCCTAGCCATACTATGCGGATTTTCTGCTCGCTTGACTTCATGGCTTTGCTTTCCATAGTTGAACTTGCTGTTTATTATAAACAATGCTATTGCAATTGGGATGGCAGAAAGGAATGTTGCTTGCCATCCATAGTTTTGAATTACGATACCTCCAAGCAAAAGACCTAAAACCGCTCCTGAGGCAAACATCGAGGAAATGACGCCTTGGCCTATGGACATCTTCTCCCTAGGAAATTGGTCTCTTATTATGCTAAATGCTATTACGAACATGGCCATTCCTACTCCCTGTACCGCTCTTGCTGCAATCATAAAGTAGATGTTTGGTGAAAAGCCTGCCATGGTTAGCCCTATTATATAGGCAGCTAATACTCCAAGCAGAACCTTCTTTTTTCCGTATATGTCTGCCAATTTTCCCGCAATTGGTGTCATGACTGCACCGGAAATTAGATACGCCGTCAGTATCCAAGCTGACATGCTATATGACACATCAAAATCGCGGATAAGGTCAGGAATAGCAGGTATCAACATAGTCTCCGCATACATGGCCATAGTTGCAAGGCTGGCTAGAACTGCAAGGGCTTTCCATGCAGACAACGGAATCCTGACATTATTATAATTATTATTATCATTATGAGATGGTTCGGCTTTTTCCAACGAAATATCTGGTGCTATTTGTCTGTCATTCTATATAGCACTAACGTGTATGCAATTGCACATTAGTGACACGAATTTTTATACTATTTTGCTCTTTCAAGTAGTTATTATGAGTTCTGAGGTGATAGAAGAACATGACTTCCACATGGACCATTTAGACTTGGAGATTCTCAAAATTTTGGCTGATAATTGCAGAACATCCTATAGAAGCGTGGGGCTCGCCCTTGGCCTGACTACCAATACTGTCAAGAGGAGAGTAAAGCTCCTGATCCAAAACAAGATCATAGAGAAATTCATAACAAATCTGAATTTTGCTGTCCTCGGGTACAGGATGAATTGTCTTCTCATAATTAGACATCAAAATTCAAACCTTGATGAGATAGCCAAGTATTTGCATAGATTTGGAAACATCTATCTTCGCATAAATGCGATAGGTGGAACATCTGTTTTTGGAATTATCGTCAGGCCAAGTATGGAAGAGAAAATCATGTTACTGAAAGATACATCGAGCCGCGATTTATTGAGAGTAGCAGAAAAAGACAGTACAGCTTCCATAAACATCAGAGATATCTATCGGATACCATACTTCGCATTTTAAACTGGTTGAAACAGATCTGAAAATAATAAGATGCCTACTTTTCGACCCTAGAATGACAATTATCGATATATCCAATACAATTTCAGTCTCACGCAGAACAGTCATTAGAAGGATTGAGACTATGACAGAGAATCGCTTACTCAACTTTGGTCTTGTATACAATCCCTCTGCAATGAAAGGATACAATTACTTCTCAATATTGGCTCAGGCTGATAAGAGCTTATTCCAAGACATCACCAAAAGGATCTACTCAGATTTATCGCGTTACCTTCTGAGGCATCCTACGCTCATTCATAAAGACGTTATAATACTCAATCTCTATAGTGAAAATGTATTTGATATTGAGAGAATCTTTAGGAAAGTGGAATCTTTCCCAGGGGTAAAAAAGGCAGAGGTCTTTCAGCCGCTAGATATTAAATGGCTGCAGGACTGGCTGGTAACAGAAATCGATGAGCGAGTGAAGAAATAAAAAAAATTTTTTACTAATTGTGCTGTTTAAAGATGATTGCAAATACCTGATATAGAGAGAGAGAGTGTGTGTAAATAAATTACTTCTCCTTTACCATATCCCATGGAAATTGTTTATTCTTTTTGTAGTATTCAACTAGCCCCCCTTCAAGCAGTACCTTGCGCATGAATTCAGGAAGCTGCTTTGCAGGGAAATATTCATGCGTCCTCAAGTTTTCAACCTCAAAATTAACTATGTCCACTTTAAGTTCATCTCCTTGGACTACCCTGTCTTTTATATTAGGAATTTCAAGAGCCGGAAGCCCGATTGTAAAAGCATTCCTATAAAAAATCCTTGCAAAACTTTCGGCGATCACCGCAGCAATTCCAGCGTATTTTAAAGCTACAGGAGCCTGTTCTCTGCTGGATCCTCCACCAAAATTTTTTCCTGCAACTATAAAATCTCCTTTACTTATCTTTTTGTGAAAATCAGGATCTATGCCATACATAGCATACTTTGCCATTTCATAGGGGTCATTTGTTCTACTCTTGAACCTAAATGGAATTATTATGTCTGTATTGACATCGTCACCAAAGACCCATGCCTTTCCCTTTGGAGTCGATGTGTGAATTAATGGAGGCGGAGGTGTTGACGAAGGCGGTGCTGGCGCCATGACTGATGAGCTAGGACTGGATGTCAGTGGATCTGTTGCTGGTGGAGTAGCAGTATTGTTATGATTATTATAATTATTACTCAGGTTACTCACGTCATGTACCTCCTAGGATCGGCGATCTTTCCTTCTATTGCAGATGCAGCAACTGTTGCAGGAGATGCGAGATATACCGTAGAAGTTAGAGCCCCCATCCTGCCTACAAAATTCCTAGAAGAGGAAGAAATACAGATTTCCTCTTCACCTAAAGCGCCGAGGTGAGTGCCTACACAAGCACCACATGTAGCATTTGTAAATACGGCACCACTATCAAGATATATCTGAACATATCCCCTTCTGATCGCCTCCTCATACACCTTGATGGAAGTAGGCGTTACGATGCATCTGGTGTTTTTATTGACCCTTCTTCCTTTTAGTATTCTTGCCGCCACTTCTAGATCCTCAATCCTCCCATTTGTAGCAGAGCCAATGAAAGCTTGATCAACTTCTAATCCAGCCATCTCATCAACTGAGTGAACCACATCAGGATGATCAGGGCCTGCAACCATAGGCTCTATCCTGTTACATTCAATTTCCATTTCGTCCAAGTACTCCGCATCTTGTCCTGGTTGAATCTGTATAGACTGTTGATCGCTGTTTTTATTTGCTCTTGGATTTTGGTCTAGGTAGTCCTTTGTTACCTCATCAAAGGGAAATACAGAGATTTTTGCTCCACATTCCATAGAAGCATTGCTTATGCAGGCTCTAGAATCCATAGTAAAATTATTTCTTATTTTATCATCTGAAAAGAACCATTCCAATGCCCTATAATTTGCTCCATCTTCACCCATTTTCCCAATAAAGTCTAATATCAGGTCTCGAGCAAATACACCATTTTCAAAACTACCCGATAATATTGCTTTAATGGTCTCAGGTACACGCAGCCATATTCTTCCCGATGCCCATACAGCAGCAATTTCCGTACTTCCAATTCCCGTGGCAAATGCTCCCACACACCCAGCTTGGCACGTATGAGAGTCTGCTCCAAGAATTATCATGCCCGGCGATGCAAGATATTCGAGGATGTGCTGGTGAGAAATTGAGCCTTCAATTAACATACAACCTTGGTCTGCAGCAAACTCTCGCATCATGGCATGCAAATTTGCGACCTTTTCGTCTGCAGCCGGAAAAGTATGATCGATTACCAGAAGAACTTTTGATGGATCTCGTAATTTGTCAATTCTCATTTCTTTCAAAGACTTGATAGCTAATGGCCCAGTGCTATCTTGAGCCATTGCAAGATCTACATTTACTACTGCAATATCCCCTGCCTTGAGATGTTTAAGACTTGAGTCCTTACTAGTATTGGAAGAATTCACAGAAGACGAGGAGGAGAGATCTACAACAGACTTGATGCTGAGCGCCTTCTCTGCAAATGTTAAAAAATTATCTTTCAGTATCTCTTTTGCACTGTCAACAGACACTTGAGGGCCTGTCTGCTGATAATTAGCAGTTATCAAAGTTATGGTATACTTGGAAATTATTTGTTTTAAACGTTTGAGATATTAATCTACATGCTAAGAGCTCATCGAAGCAGCAAGCGTTATGGCTATGGACATTGAAATCTATCAGGGGTCCATTAAAGAGCCTCGGTTATGAGGCCGAGCTTATCAGTAAGCTCCATGTTTTGAGAGTAGTCAACGGGACACGTAATTACAGAGACTGAATCATCTTCAAGAGTAGATTTTAGAGTTGGGAGGAGCTCTTCGGTACGATTGATCCGATATCCCTTCGCTCCAAAGCTTTCGGCATATTTGACAAAATCTGGAGTATGAAAATCGACAGAAGAATGATGTCCTAGCTCCAAATCCATTTTCCATTTAATCAGTCCGTAAGAATGATCTTCCCAAATCAGAACTACAATAGGTACGTGCTCTCGTACGGCTGTTGCCAACTCTGAGCCAAGCATCAGGAACCCTCCATCTCCGACGGCAGCAAGCACCTTGCGTTCTGGGCAGGCGAGCTTGACTGCTATAGTTCCGGGCAAAGCGAACGCCATAGTTGATAGCCCGTTTGAAATCAGACAGGTATTGGGCTTATAGGTTGGATAAAGGCGAGCCATCCACATCTTTACTGCACCTGTATCAACCAGCACGATATCTGACTCTCCAAGTGCCAGACGACTGTCTGAGACTATTCTCTGAGGTTTAACAGGGAATGAATCATCTCTTGCTCCCTCTTCAAGCTCTTCTCTGAGCAGGTTTACAATCTTGCAGTTTTGGGCTTTTAATCCTTCTTTAGGGTTTACCACTTTTGCAAGGTTATCAAGCGCCATCGACAGGTTGCTCTCAATGCCAACTGCAACAGGATAATGTATGTCAACTTCAGCAGGATACCGAGAAATATGTATGATCTTCTTGTCGCCTTTTGGGTTTATGCGTATTGGATCAAACTCCTGAAGGTCGTAGCCGACACAAATGAGTGTATCTGACAGATCAAATCCAAAGTTAACGTAATCATGTAGCATAAAGCCTACCGTTCCTAAGGCATTGGGATGCTTGTCTGGAAATACTCCTTTTCCCATGAAAGTGGTTGCCACAGGAATATTGAGGTGTTCCGAGAACCGGATTAGTGCATCCTGAGCGTTATCTCGCGCAGCGCCATGACCCGCAAGCACGATAGGAGACTTTGCTGTCTCCAATACCTTAGCCGCTCGAGAGACCTGCGATGGAGACGGTGCACTATCATACACTTGAGACCAAAGCAGAGGCTGGAGACTTAGAGACACTGACATTCTTTCAAGATCTTCTGGGATACAAAGATAGCAAGACCCAGGACGTTCTGTCTGCGCAAGCTTGAACGCCTTTCTTGCCATTTCCGGTATAGCACTGGGAATTTTTATTTCTGCTGCCCACTTTGTTATGGGCTTGAACATATTGATGAGATCTACAAACTGATGTGTTTCTTTGTACTGGCGGTTAAGGCCTACTTGGGCACTTATAGCAACTAAGGGGACACTGTCTGTATACGCATCTGCGGTCCCCAATAGCAAGTTAATGGCTCCAGGTCCCAACGTTGCGCTACATACTCCAGCTTTGCCAGTAACGCGGCCGTACATGTCTGCCATAAACGATGCAGATTGTTCGTGATGAACTAAGATGAAACGAATCGATGAATCAGCTAGTGCATCTATAAAGTG
>DATMWK010000004.1:0-43334 GCA_035562555.1 Nitrososphaera sp.
AGGAATGGTGACCAATTCGTATGGTGGGGGCTCATGAAAAGACCAAAATGGTAGGAGGCGGAAAGTTCAAAGGATTAACCATGATGACAGGATTTACAAATTCACAAAAGTTATCTTGGATGAATAATTTAATTATAGCACCTGACTTAGAAACTGATTCTGAGTCCCAAAAAGTTTAAGGCAACTGCATATGAATGGAAATAGTACAAAGAAGAAGAAATCGACAAGGAAGACAACACAAAAGCTGCTAATGAGCTGAGGTCGTGGGTTCAAATTCCACCCGGTCCATCTTTTCCTGTTATAGAACTACGGTATTAAATCGAGTTCGATTTTAACAATTGTCGGACAATTTTGCCAGCAATACATTGTAGTAACCCAACGTCAACAATATTCATACCTTATACGCCTAGCCAGCCGTAGTTATATTATTAATTAATATTATCTCTCTTTGCAGCGTGATTGCTAAACAACAACTATTTACTGTAACTAATCATGTCTTGCAAGAAATTGCATCACTTTTGAGGTAAAGATGTTGCCAAGCTTGAAATCGTCGTGACTTACATTAGGGATAACAATCTGCTCCGTATTACTTTGCATATTCTCAGAAAGTATATCTACTATTCTGAGAAATAACTTAGGACTCAGTTCTCCCTTTACTTGAAGGGTAGGAATTGTTGTTATCTGCTTGACATCTTCAGTAGTAAAGGATGTCGACATTGCAGATTCTAATTCACTTTCGAGGCTTTTTGCATTATCCAATAGGTATTGTTTGCCTTCTTCAGGAAGCTTCTCAAAAAAGTTCTCCATATTCATGATTGTGTCCATAAAGACTTGGACTCCTTTTTCAAAATCTCCTCTCTTGAATGCGTCTTGGCTAGGTTTTTGGACACGAGCTATGAACCCCTGAAGCAATTCAACATCCTCTTTAATAGTACTCGTTGCAAGGAATTCAAAGATTGGAGGTTCATTAAGTACTAGTGTCTTAGCTAATTCTGGATTCTTTGATGCACAGTACAATGCAATGTAAGCGCCATAAGAAGCACCCACCAAATGCGCTGGTGCAAGGTCTAGCTTTCTTATCAGCTCAGCCAAATCTTTAGCATTATCTTCAACTGTATTATCTGTAATAACGTTGCCAATCCATTTGTTTGGATATGCAAATCTTCTACTATATGAGATGGCACGGTGTTTGCTTGAAAAAGAGTCTACCTGATATTGCCAACATCGATAATCATCGAGTCCGCCATGAATAAAGATAATAGGTTGATGCTTAGCTTCCTCTTGGTCTATATAATGCATTTGCCGTCCACCTATTTCGATGTTCTTCACATTATCATGCATTGGAACGTCATCTTCCGGTATGAAAGAATATCAAAAATAGTTGTATAAAAGGAAATATAGCGTATCATGCTTACTTGAATATCTTAATAGTATTGCTGAGATCGTGGGTTCAAATTCCACCCGGTCCATTTCTTCCTTCGAGGGGATTACGGCATTAAATTGAGCTTGTTTTAGGAAGTTGTAGGGCAGAAAGCCCAGCAATGACTTATTACTACAAAGTCTGATTAACGCCATGAGCACCTTGTAAGTAAACAAACTTCTATCCCTCGTAGGGGGAGAAGTGTTACTTAAGTAGCTATTCTTTACTTAATTGAAGCATGGCGAAAGCGAGTCAACAAAAAGAAACTGATAGCACAACTCCACGAAAGGTCATTGTAAAAACAATGAATGTAAGTCGAAGTACCGACACTGTGTTTGAATTCTTCGAAAACCTCAAGAACGTAGAAAGTGGTGGAATTTTTAAGGACATTACAAGAGGGGAAGATGGCTGGTGGAAATTTAATACTCCTGCAGGAGAAGCAAAGCTTAAAATTGATCGAGCTGTGCGAGAACTGGGCATTTTAGACCACGTATTTGTTGGTGATGGATTAGTTTGGCAAGTGTATGTACGAATAGTTCCTAACCAGCACGGCTCTACAACTTCCTGGACATTCATAAGACCTGATGGCTTGGATGATAAACAATTTGAAGAACAGCTAGCTGCATTTGATATTGAAACCGAAGGTTGGAAAAAAGCCTTGGAAAGTACACATTAAGTGACATTCGACTGAGCATTACTGCTGCGTACTTTGGTAGGGACTGTGCCGACTATCTGGCGGCGGCTTATGAGATTGTGGAGCAAAGGTCGTGGGTTCAAATAATCCCACCCGGTCCATTTTTATCATTCAGAGTCACCACGGCATCATATTGAGTTTAGTTTAGGTGATTATTGCACTTTCTTATTCCTGAAGGGTCAATAGTTCAAGTTTTAAGCAGAATAAACAAATAACTATCTAAGGTAGTGGCGGGCACTTCTTCTTTTTGTTCCTGTATTCTTTCTTCCTTTTCCGTCAACCACTCTTTTTTCATGTTCCTATTGACTTTAGCCTCTATCCTCTCAACTTCTGAAATGTATGCAGTTAGCTGTTTGTAATGATATAGGAGTATGGACATCAGTATAGAATGAAGTCTTACATACTGTACAGAATTAGAGCAAGCTGAAATGTACCATTTGGGAAGGTCCCACATTTCATCAAACTTCTTCCTATCTGATGAAGGATACAATGTGGAAGCCTTTACAGATCCCCAGGAAGCACTAAAGCGTTTTGTATAATTGTCAGGCGCTTTTTCTTCTTACTATCAGCTAGTACTTTTGGACATAAGGATGCCAAGATTAAATGGACTTCAGCTCTTCAATACGATAAAAACATTGAGCCCTGATACCAAGATATTGTTTTGTTCTGCTCTTGATACAGCTGAAGAGCTTGTAAGCATATTGCATGATGCAAACTATGATTGTATCATCAGAAAGCCAGTAGAAAGAGAATATTTTATTAATAAGATAAATTCAGCACTTAACAATAGCACTGTTCATTTTGAGAGCTTAAGTGCATGATGTAACTAACCGAGCTATATTATTCATCCTAGAGGTTAGTATCGTATTATGTTTGATCTACTAAGAATATAATATTTCATTTAGCTGACGTATCAGATGTTCAGTTCTGAATGGCTTTTGAATAAAATGCGCCTTATCTAGTCTTGGATATGCATCAAGTCTTCGGTATTCTTCATAAAATAATTCACTAGCTGTTAAGAAACAGATCTTAACATTGCTCTCTATTTCCTTCATCTTTTGATACAAATCAAAACCATTCATCTTTGGCATCTTAATATCAAGGAGTAGCAAATCATATAATCCAGGTTTAAAATTAGATAGTGCCAAAGTAGGATCGGTATATGAGTCTACCACAAACTCATTATTTTCTAAAACCCTTCTTACAAGGTGAGTGATGTCAGGCTCATCATCTACCAACAGGATTCTCTTATTCTTCTTCTCATTGTCGTTGGTCGTTGACTACTCTTACCTCTTTCTCCTCTCCCATTCTCAGTTCAGTCATACTCACAACTGGCAGTGTGAAGTAAAATGTGGCTCCTTTGTGTTTTCTGTCAGAGTCGGAACCTTTATTATTATTCTCAGCCCACATCTTACCTCCATGTGCTTCAACTATGCTCTTTGCTATGAACAATCCAAGTCCTGTCCCCTGATATGATTTTGTAGCAAACTTTGTGAATAGCCTTGGCATCAATTCAGGATCTATGCCAGTACCTGTATCTTTTATAGCTATGACAACTTCTTCTGCTGCCCTTTCTCCTTCTCTCCTGTCCCTACCAACATCTTTTCCTTTTATCATACTAGTAGTAACAGTCACAGTACCTTCTTCTGTGAACTTGATGGCATTATTTAGCAGATTAGATATAACTTGGGTTAGGCGCCGTCTGTCTGCTTCTACTAGGGTAGCAGTGTTACCACTATTCGCAGGTTCGTATATCAGTTTTACATTACCATTATTACGATTTACAATTTGTTTTTTATAATCCTCTATAACATTTAATATTACATCATTTAGATTGAATCTCTCTTTTCTTATCTGCAGGCTGTGGCTTTCAATCCTTGTAACATCTAGTATGTCCTCTGTAAGTTGATGTAACCTGTTTGCATTCCGGAGAATGATCTCTAACATTTCTTTTTGTTCTTCTTCTTGTACCTGTCGTTGTTGCCCTTTTGCGTTAGAATACAGTAATTCAGAAAAACCAAGTATTGGTACTATTGGTGTTCGCAGCTCATGAGCTGCTACATTAATGAACTCTTTTTGCATCTTATCGTGATTGCGGAGCTGTTCATTAGCAGTTCTCAATTCCGATGTTCTTTCTTCTACCTTTCTTTCAAGTGCAGCGTTACGCCTGAGAATAAAGAAGATTAGCGCAGAGGTCGCAGAGGTAGCGGCTGTAAGAATAATTATTGTCTGTAACTTCTGAACGAATAATGCGTTTTCTATATCCGAATATATTGCTGCAGTCGGGTTCGACAAAATTACAGTCATTATTTGGCCTTGACGTCCATATACGACTGGGTATGCAGTGGCGAAATGCTCTCCAACCCCAGTATCAAAGACGGCGCTACCCGGCTCACCAAATCTTACCGCGTTTTCATAGAGTCTGTAGACATCTGGGTTTCCATTGGTAAGCTTTTGAACCTCTTCTGCAAAGAAATCCTTACCCACCAATTGTGGCGGAGCAGCAGTCAAGTATTTGGCATCCTTATCCAGTGCAACAATAAACTGTGTATTTATGTTTAAGATATTGCCATAACGCTCAAAGAACTGGGTTGTAAAAGGTGCTGTAGTAATAATGCCTGCATGCCTGCCAGTTTCAAGATTAGTTATTGGAACGCCGATTGCGATAATATATCGCCCTAAGGCGCCAACGAAGCCTGATGAGATGTATGGTTGCCAATTCTTGTTCACCTCTTGTACATATTCTGTTTGCGATCTGTCTAGACCGATGTATTTACGATATTCATCAGGAGAGATGTTTACTAGGATGTTGCTCGAATTTAGCAGTCCAAGAGTATCGATAGGCGTGATTTGGGAATTGATGTCAGATTCTGCTTGCTTTAGCAAAGTAGATGTATCGTGACTAGTTAGCTCACCATTTTGCAATGTAGGTTCTCTTGCAAGCAATTCAAGCCGCATGACAACCCTGTCAAGATCAGATTCTACATGCTTACTTAGAGACTTTGTGTTCTCTATCTGCTGTTGTTTTTGCTGCTCGAATAACAACTCACGCACACTGTCCTCAGCAGATCCTCTAAACAAAAAGTATAACCCAAAAGCTGTACTGAAAATAAGAATAGAAATTATAATTGAGGAGAAAAGGGGCTTTCTTAAACGAGATAATGAGGACAACGACGCCACAATTTAAGATAATTCTCGTAATAAGTAGGTATGATAAAATGTTATAGGAGAAGGTGCTTTTGAAAATAAAGCAAAGACAAAAGGAAGGAGCAATGCTCATAGAAGACACAAAAAGGTTAGTCGCAGAGATTGAAATGCTCAAGATTGTATTTTGTATTTGGTCATGAGAAGCAAAAGAAGAGCACAAGACGCCTAGAGAGCTCTTTTGTTATTGCCTTCCTGGTGCTGCTTCTTTAGATAAGAGATAGAGCTACCTTTACAGAGAGCTGCTAAGGTCGTGGGTTCAAATAATCCCACCCGGTCTATTTCTTCATGTTGTACAACTACGGTATTGTTTTGAAATTGTTTTAGGAAGTTGTCGGACAGATCCAACAGCAATGTCAATGCCGTATCATCTTGCTGGTCATGTGTAAATGTATAATTGAAGTTTAAAACCATCGTATCGTTGCGAATAAGTCCTGTTCCGTCCTCGAAAAATGTTACTTTACCCTCTCTCTTTTCTCTCTCTATTAAAGCTGGTCTACTTCTATCGCTATCTTGGGATTGTGCTGCTGCAGGTATTCCTCTAAGATTTGGTCCATTATCTTTGACCCATATTTCTGCTGATCCTTATCCATGTCATTAATCTGAAGCTGATTTGCTTTTTTCTTTAGCCTGCGTTTGCTTTCTTGGAGCCATTCCTCATATTCGTTTCTGGACGAGAATCTTACTGCTACTACGCCTATGCCTTCTTCTCCCTTTTCAATTTTTATGACCATATGGACACACTCACATACGCACACTCACACATATAGTCAATTGTCGCACACACTCGTTGTTAAGCCTGTGGTAGGTATTACCTACTACTATTACTACTAATAATAATATCCCGCTTGATACCCTCTCTCCCTGTAGTCCTTTACTATTTGCGCAAAGCTAATAGGATTTGCTTAAAGCATTGAGAAATGGCTTCCATTCTCTTTTTCCATATCAAGCACTTTTGATCTATACAAATAATACAACTCTCTGCTCATTGTACAATGTCAAATAAATAATAATAATGATAGTAGAGGATAGCGCTGTGTTAATTGATGAAGCCTTGTCAATATCACACTATTTCCAATTCAGTCTGAGTTCACGGACTTTTTCTATCTATAAGAAGATAAATGCACACTCCCCACTCTTGGCTTTGTGAACTAGATAAAATCTTGCGCCAAAAGCTGCTCTCTACTTAACCTTACCGGTAATACCTTGCCTGGATTGGCTTTGTAAGCTGGAATTCCAACACCTACTGTAATCATTGTATTCTTGTTACTTGCATGAGGAGAAAAGACTTCTGTTACTGCGTCATCAAAAAATGTGGACCCGGAGGCTCCTATTCCTAGAGCATAAGCAGCAAGGTATATTTTCCCTGCAATAATCCCCGCTTCAAACTGAGAGGCGCGATAACCTCTGTTGCCTAAGGACCTTAGGTCAGACTGCAAATCTGTCATTAAAAAGAAAACGATACTTGCATCACTAAAAAGAGATTGGCCTAAACATAGATAACCTGAGATATTTCGCGAGCTCGCAATTTCCCTTAGTTTCTCTATATAACCACCGGAGTTAGCAGTAGAAGAAGTACTTGGATTGTAGAAGTATGCTCCTGGATTAAGGCCTTCAACCCCGTTAGCCATAAAATAAATATCTATTAGAGAATTTCCCTCTTTGGATATATCCATCGGTATTCCTCTAGTTGAATTGAAAAGTATTGTTTTTAGAGTAGAAAATGAGATATCGGTCCTTGCAAACCTCCGCGAGGAGCCACGCCATAGAATAGTTTCCTTCAGGCTGCGTGAATTTTTCACGATTTCTTCTAATTCATTTGGTATGATGACGACGACATTATTATTATTATTATTATTATTGTCATGCTTGGTATCCTTTTTGCTGTAGTGATGCGGCGTTGTCGATAACAACTGATGATGATGACGATGATGACAGCGGGCATCATTGATCCACTCTTCAATTTCTTCTTTGTTTCTAAGCTTCGAAGCGCAATTTAGTTCCCAGATAGTAGGATAATTGATTTCGCCTCTCTTAGATAATGGGCGAATCTTTAGAATAGGTGTATGCGGTATCTTATCTATATCGCCCTGTTGCTGGTCTGTTGTAATAGAATCCTTTGGATCTCCTCGACCTATAGCTGCGATTGCTATAGCGGCTTCCCTGTGATCTTCTAGGCCTAAAAGCTGATTTACGTAATCATCTAAAAATCCCATAATGAGACGGGTAGGAAGGTCCATTGCATATGCCGTAGCTAGAAGATTAGCAGCGATTACTCCGGAATCCCAAAACCAGTGCCGGTATGACCGCGCCTGGTATTTCCAAGCGTTTCTCCACGCAAAGGATGTAAATATTATACTGATTATAGAGTTCGCTATGTCTTGATTGTTTGCAGTAGCTGCTGCAAGATATCCCTTGTATCTTCCTTTTCGAATCTGTGTCAGAGTAAAATCGGGAGGCGAAAAGTGATAGACTCCTGCCACTAGATCATGTGAAATATCATCACAAACCACATACAATTCAATAGGATAAAGAGCTCCAGTCGCTGATGCCGCCCGCATGTAGTATTTACCATAGGGGTACTTCAATTCTCTTGTAATCCCTGCTGAGAAAAACAGAATCTCAGCCAGATTTTCGATATGAAGACTTGGCGGAATAGGGGCACTAAGATCAGTAGAATCAACTGATTTCGTAGTTGTTGCTGGAGACAATTCTTTCTTATCGTCACGAGATCTTTGATTTATCACGCTGCTAATACAACTAAGAGCATTTACTTCCGGTTTCAGGAAATCCACTGGGAGGGGTGTAGAAGGCAACTCCAGGTATATTTTGAATGGTATCGGCTTGTTATCAAAATCTAAGTAATGTCTTGAGTTCATTAAGCTGGCCTCTGAATGCTTCGTAGCCTCGTGATAGTCTGAAGCATACTTAATTTCTTTATTCACACCCATAGACATAATCACAAAATAAGATAAAGGTCATCTTTTTCTCAATTGACGGTTTACACTATTTATATATTATCTGGCTACTTTCGGTCCTGTCTCATAAGGACCTCTAAAAAATCATTCCTCTCTTCAAAGATCAGTTTTTTGTCATATCAAGCCATGAATAACGGTATGGCAAAGACACGCCTTTAGGCCCAAAACTGAAATAGTATGCTCAATAAAGGAATCTTGGTTGAAGAAATGGTGCACAGCCTTAAGCACCCAGAACAAGCAAAACTGCTATTGGGTGAAAAAAATCAATTTAATGAGCCTAGTAAGAGATCCTAGACTAACAGCTTCAACAATTAATGATTGCCATATGCCAGACGCCAAGTTTGAATTTCAAGAAGCATCATAAGTGTAAACAGTAAGCTTTAGCAAGCCCTCATACAGGAATAATGGACTTTAGGTTGAAGATTGAACCCATTCTTTTGAGATTTGACACATGAATGCTGATTGTGAAGGA
The DNA here is from genome assembly GCA_035562555.1 of Nitrososphaera sp. Lineage (GTDB taxonomy): Archaea > Thermoproteota > Nitrososphaeria > Nitrososphaerales > Nitrososphaeraceae > Nitrososphaera. The sequence goes on from DATMWK010000004.1 coordinate 8,769, forward strand.
GTCTTAGAGAAGAAACTTGACCTAGTATTAATAAGTATACGGGCCTACGCTAGAAGATGTAAATTGTATAGCTCCAAAATTATATCATTGAGTTCCTGCATCAATATCATTGAGGGATGATAGACAGCACATGACTAATAGTGAATACAAACCTACTGAATTCATTAATGATGCTAGCGTCAATACCGCCAATACACACCAAAAACAGATAAACAGCAATAGCATATCCTCCATAATTGAAGATACCCGGCGATCTAACTTCCGAGAGCACAACTTACTGATATACCCAGACCTTCCAAGTTTTAGGCAAATTTACTCAGAATGCACAAAACAAGCACTTGATAACAATGAAATTGTTTTTCTCGCTACTACATACGATTCATTTAACAGAATAGAAGACGCCTTAAAAAGCAAAGGAGTCTCGGTAGAGGACGACAAGAAAGACGGCAATTTGATTATTGTAGATGCCCTCAAGGCATATCAGATAGACACGTATGGCGCTATGAACTTGGCAAAAGATCTGGTCTTGCGTGCAGCTAAAGATGGCAAGCTGGGAGTATTCAACCTGTCAGACATGGGCTCCTTTTTCTTATCTGAACGGATAGGTGCACTTCTAGATTATGAGCAAAGCGTGACAAAAAAGATCGATTTGAAATTAAAAGCCATATGTTCATACCATAGAGACAACTTTGGTATGCTGGCTGAAGAGCAGCAGAGAGTCCTTCTCTCAAGCCACAATACTTTAATTGGAGTTAAGGATTGAAACAATTGACTGAAACGAGGATTTAAACAAATAACTTTCAAGGATAATCGTTTATTGGAGTGACGGAGTTCAAAAATTGAAGGGCCATTGGAGAAGGTAAAATAAGCTTGGAGATGTTTTTGCAATTCCTACTGGTTGAATTATAGCCTAATTCTCAAAATGTTTAGGAAGCTCTGTCTAAGTCACCCATTAATAGTCTGTCTCTTTGATTGTAGAAAAGATCTATAGAATCGCCTTACAGAAACAACAAATTTAACTGGCATATGGAATAGACAGGGAACACAGCCGGCCTGTCGAAGTTAGTTACATACATGCTCTATCTGCTCTAAGATGGGCGGAGAATGATGATGTTGTATCTAATAGCCGCAGCCCTGTCCTCTCGTCGCTGCGACCAAAAACTGTTGGAGTCGCCAAACCTCTGATGCAGAGCTGGCTTGTTCCTCGTATTTAGGAAGTGGCGGGATAAAGCTTAGTAGATGGGCGTCTTTCAATCCAACGTGATCTATCTATCAATAATCATCATGATCCTCTTTTCAATCCTTGAATTATATCTCCAATTGATTTGATTGTTTCTGCCATTCCGTCAAAGATCTTCTCTCTTCTTACAGCTGACACATTCAAGCTTATACTTCTAAATCCGTATCTTGTTAGTATGTTCCTTATCTTCTCAATGCATTCATCTGGCGTTCCAGCAACAGCAAATTTATCAACAATTTCTTCATCTACTAGGTTGTCTATCTCTTTGGGATACTCAACGTTCGGTGAGAAGTACCAGCCTTTGACTCTGGTTACAGCGTCAATGATTTTATGTAGTTTTGCCTCTTCTATTAACATATCCGGAGGCCTAAGCAGTGCTAAGTAATACGCTGCATACAACTTCACACTTTGCCTCGCTAATTCGCTGTCCTCTGAAGCACATATGGTTAAGCGTGGTGCAATCTCTATACTGTCTATGTCTCTTCTGGCACGGGCTGCACCTTCTGAAATCCATTGAAGATAATTCGTGATCTGTTGGTCAGAAATGTATCTAGCTCCAATCACAATTATGTCTGCTAACTCGCCAGCTAACTTTGCAATCCTTGGACTCCGGGTTCCGATAAGAATAGGAACAGTACGCCCTGGCGGAAATTCTAGTCTTGAATCATTGCCAAATATCTGATAATTATTGCCTTGGTAGTTAACTTCTCTTCCATCCAACAGTTCCCTAATAATATGGACAGCTTCTCTAATTGTTGAAGCTGGAGGGGATCGTATTACTCCAAGCTTTCCAATGCCTGCACCTGCTCCTATCCCTAGAAACGCTCTCCCATTTGATATTTCATCTAGTGTTGATGCCGCTGCAGCAATTACCGCAGGGTGTCTTGTATAAGGATTGGTTACAAGACTTCCTATTCTCATGCGCTTGGTGACAAATGCGCATAATGCCTGTAATTCATAGGTATCTGGATAAAAGATCACATCAGATATTCCAAGTCTATCGACGCCAGCTTCTTCTGCAAGCTGTGCTAGCTTCAGCACCTCCTCAGTTCTAAGAACAGGGGTTAACTCCACCTCAAAAATAGGCCCCATGTATAAAATTAGTGGTCTCATAGCATTAAGCATTCTACTCTTATCATGTATTTGAGGCAAAAATTTCTCTCTTGATGTAAAGATACTCCTTCTCGCTTCCTTTGTGGAGTTCTCAGTACATGTACCATTCATATCTCGACCATTATGCCGTAGCATTCAAAAACGACCATGATATTCCACACAAGTGCGTAAATTAGGAGAAAATGAAGGAGCCGCAGGACCTCTTTGATTGGAGACAATACTCAAACTCCAGCGCCACCTGCTAGCTTAAACTTCGTAGCTAGTTTTAGCCGCTACGCTGAAGGGTATCCCATTTTTGGGCAAAGTGAGAGATATACACACATACACAACTTGACCTATCGATAATGATAGTAAACTATTATTAATTGGACATGACCTAACTTCAGGTCAAACCTCTCATTCTGTATCTATTGATTTATCGGCCTATTTTATCACACAGTTTTTCACAGTTATTCTCTGCTTCTGTTACAAAATGGTTAGCAGGTTGAATTTCATAAATAGCTCGCCCGACTTGATGAAGTGGAAATGCAATCTGATCTTTTGAATTATGGCGCGGGACGACTGACGTTTACAAAGAAGGCAGATGCTAACTTCACTAACGACTTCAAACAGAGAATAATTAATGTTTTCAAGTATTTTCCAGAGCTCCACGACGAGGTTGTACTAGTAGGGTGGATAGCACCTCGTGGTTGGGCGAGAGGTACTTGTTGGTGTTCTAATGCCTCTACAGATAAGCCGCTAAAAATAAGTCTACAACCTAATGAGAGGAACTTTACCATAGCACATGAGTTTACACATTTGCTTCAAGCAAGAAAAAAGGAAGAACTTCAAATACCTAGTGGTGAAAGAGCTTGCGATGTTTGGGCGCTAACTCGACTGCCCTTGGAGTTGATTGATGATTATCCTAGTTACATAGGCAACAACCTGATGCGAAAGCACTGGGATACTGTCAAGAAAATAGTTAGAGAACTTGCATTTGATGCCATTGAGATTAGAAAGACAAAAAGGCATTACATAGTATGGTTTGAAGATGAAATAAAAAAGTTGGAAAATAATTCTTCAAAATAATAATAGGGATAGACCTATTTGATCCCTTATCGAATCAAATCAAGCAACCAAATAGGAGAGTAGCAACAAACAAACAAAGAAAGAGAAATGCCTCTTTTCCCAGCCCTTCTTTCGAAGTTTCATGAAAATGAAAATAAAAAGCAAGTTCTGGCCTCTGTATTTTTTGAGCTAAATCTATTATTATCGGGATGAAATCTAGATTACAATTTGCAGGGAACCTGTGTATTATCGGGCAAGCTAAAATATGTTCCCTCCTTTAGGGGACGAAGAAGTTAAACACTTCCTAAATTAGGAAGGTGGTGGAGAACGTGTTACTATAACTGTACCTCTCATGCCTTCCTCTGCGTGAATTGTGCATAGATAGTTAAAGACTCCTTCTTTATCAAAGCGATACTGCCATGATGCATTAGGTTCAATAAAGCCGCTGTCTATTGCGATTGCTTCTACTGTTGAGTTGGTACTATTATTACTGGAGTTCTCAGAAAGTATCCTGGTGGTATTGCTAGCATCTAATGCTGAAGTTTGGTTGAACGCGCCTACAACATTGTGGGGTAGATTTGAAGGGTTAGACCACCTAACTTCGGAACCAGCACCTATCAGTACTACTTTTGGTACAAACATATTAACATCTGCACGTACAACATTGGATCTTGCAGTATCAGTTATAACTCGATCAGCTTGCTGTGCGACCTGCATAACTTGACCTTTATCTACATCAACTAAAATATTCCAGATTTGTTGATGTGATTCGATTTTTTTGTTTGCAATTTCTGTGGGATTTTTTGGCTCATAATAAAGTGCCCCCTCGATCAGTTGCCAGTTAGCTGTAATTATTACCTGGCCTGCCGAGCTATGTAGCAGTTCTCCGCTTTGCCTATTAGTCATGACTGTGGGCTGAACCGCAGCAATGGTCATAGTAGCTTCTTTCGACTTGGATTCATTAAGTATCAGCTTTACTCTCGGATCACCTTGAGCAATGCCAATGCCACGTTGTGCCACATCATTAACCGCGTAGATTAATGTATTATCCTCAAGCGTAGGTTCTTTTATTACCTTCATGTCATTAGCTATCGAGACATCTGTTAGAGAACGAAATTCCCCAGCCCTTTCCTCTGGAAGGATTCCTGAGCCAATAAGAATAGCACCAATCACCAAGAACACTCCTGTTATGACAAATAATGGTAGCAAAGCTCTAAAGTTTTTTTGCAAATTGGAGACACCATCTCTAACCTTTAAGTATATATAATTACTCTGAACGTCATGAGTTCATTCTAATTAACCAGTGGCAGTATGCACCAGAAATTAATATGACAATTTCCTGAATAATTGCAATTCCTGGAATTCCCTAATCTATCTTTCATCTGTCTAATTCAAATTTCTCGCTTGTTTCCTCTGTATAAATTAGCTCTGCTCGGACAATAAAAAAATAATAAAAAGGCGTTCTCAAAAATGGATTCATATTATCCCAAGGAAACAATTTTTCCATGCATATGTATCTGTGTGACAGAAGAAGAGCTAAGTTTCCAGAGATTTGATGCCCTCCTTCTGCTACCTTCTTATGCATTGTTGCAAACATGTATTGGATGAAGGACACATGAAGGCCTCGGATTTGATGTCTGTCGATATCATAGCTGCGACAGAAAATGTAAGTGCAATAGAACTTGCCACCAGAATAGTTCTAGGTACAATAAATGGCATGCCAGTAATTGGTAAAGATGACGGCAAATTGCTGGGGGTAGTTACGACAGTCGATATCCTCCGTACCATAAGGAATGGCGGAGATTTGACTAGAATAATTGCAAAGGAGATAATGTCTCCCCATCCCTTTTCAGTCAAGGAAGACACAGAAGCAAATGAAATAATTGATATAATGGATAAGAATGGCATAATGATGCTTCCAGTAGTTGAGAAGGATGGCAGGCTCATAGGTGTATGTTCACGATCAGATGTCCTAAAGGAAATCCTAAATGAAAGATTTGTCACTATAGGCATGAAAAGGACTGTAACGAGAACCATAGGAGAAAGCGCATAGGTATTCTTTGTGTTAGTTATATTCAAAATGTAATACAAATTGATACCGGTAGCTATACCCTGGCCTCCTAGTAACTCCTGGAAATGCTCTCTGGGCTAGTATAATGCTTCTCTAATTTCTTTAGTGCATCGCAGCTACAGAATAGACGAGCTTCAAAAGCAACAAGGATATGCTCTCAGCTGTGGTTGTTGGGATTGCAGATATTCTCAGAGGATTTTATTCCCTGAGCACCTGGTTGATCAATACTTGCTTTTTGTTTATGGTTTTGCCTCCCTCAGAGAAGGAAACACAAATTGAAACTCGCTGGGGTCAACTTCAAAAGCAGAAAGAAAGCATGCAGTAATTGTAGGATCAAGCTTCTGCAAATGCGATTTTTTTGCATAAGAAAAAGTAATCTAGTCGTTTGTCATCTATTCTAGTATGAGCTGCAGGCATTGGGCATGCAACATATCTGATGGCACATGTGTAGGATGTGGTATTCGAATATGCTCATTATGCTTGAGAGAGCCAGATTATTGCAGGTGTGAAAACAAGCATGCATGCTGTAAAGGCTAGATCAAATAAGTGTGATAATTTACAACTCTTGTCTTAATAGCTTGCCACTAATGCAAGTCATTCGCACCTACTGCTCTTGCTTTCAAAGGCTTCTAAAAAGGCTATAGCATGCTCAAAAGCCGTCAAAATTAAATTATTCAACCTGTAGGTTTAATTACAAATTAGCACTTGTTTGTTGATTGATTGGCCGTGAACTAAATCGGGTAACTTTTTCATGTCCTGCAGTCAGCTTGAGGACTTCTTGCGCCATTTGCTACGACTAAGTAAGAAAGCGAGCAAACCATTCACTTGCAAACTGTGCCACCAGTTCAAGTTTGCCTGGTTCTTCAAATAAGTGGGTTGCCTCAGGGATAACGACAAATTCTTTTTCGCCTTTTTCAGCAGACAATTGTTGTAGTTTATCAAATGCTTCTTGGTTCATCTTTATTACAGGTGTGTCATATCCGCCTACAATGAGAAGTGTTGGTGCTTTGACTAGATCCAAGTATGGGTCTGCCAAGTCTGGTCTCCCTCCACGGGAAACAACTGCTTTGATAATGTCAACTCTTTTAGCTGCAGCAGCCAACGCAGCTGCTGCTCCTGTGCTGGCTCCAAAGTAGGCTATCTTCAGATTATTACTAGCAGCACTATTCTGAACCAGCCATTCTGTTACAGCTACGAGCCTACTAGTGAGCAATTCTATGTCAAATCTAAGATGGCTTGTTCGATCATCAATTATCTCTTCCTCTTCTGTAAGTAAGTCAAAAAGTAATGTATCTAGGCCAGCAGCCTGCAATACTTTGGCGACGTATCTATTTCTCCGACTGTGTCTGCTGCTTCCACTTCCATGGGCGAATAGGACTATCCCGGGCGATTGTTCTATAATAGTCAAGTCCCCTGAAAGCGATACGGATCCGATGGGAATTTGAATAAACTGCTCTTTTCTATTACTCTTATTTGCCATTTCATTTTTTGCCTCCCTTTATTATAGATGAGTTTATATGCTGCTCTAGGAGAAAAAACCTTCTATTCCCTCTAGGACTTAGAACGGTTGCTCATGCTATAGCACCTATAACTGATATTTATGTAGCCTCTTGCTAGTCGGCTTGATTCCATGCCATGCACTTAGAACGATTTGTCAAAAGCTAAAGCATTGGTCACCTTATTTCACCTATAATGGGTACTGCTCCAATTAGCGCAATCGTGAAGGAATCGAATAGCTATCATACATGCTATCTTGTTTTCATGCGAACAACCATAGCTATTCTTGTTATTGTCTCCTGGAGCGTTTGCATTTAATTTTTCTGGTACCAAAAAGGATATTGATTATGTTTTTCAATGATCCGCATACCTTAAGTAGTGTTTATGTAAAGATACTATTGCAAGGGGTAAATCAGAGATGGAAGAAGAACCCGAAAAAAAATTAGATAGAGCAAGGTTAGCCGCAACAAAATGGCTGCCCATGAGTGCTATAGGTGCTGCTATTCCCTTTGTAATCGGAGTGATAATGCGACTTCCAGCAGAACAGGTCCTAGTAGCGGCAGGACTAACAAGTACGTTAGTATTTAGCGGTCTGTGGATGCAGTCGTATGGAAGGGAAAGGCAATACAGCTCTGCGGCCTAACTCTTTTTTTCCGTCGCATTTTTGATATTGATTATTTTATTGTCATTATCAAAGGTAACGTTTGCAAGACACAGCTAAATTAGGCTTGCTCTATCTGTTATCAGTTTTATGGACATGAGCATATTCTCTTTTACTTCAGACAAGTGTCTTGTTGACATGAATGCTATTTGCTCAATGATTCAATCACCAAATATTTCAGTGTAGTCTTGAAGCTAACAATAATCTGTATTGTAATTGAATTGAAATTAAAAGGTTCTTGTGCTATCCCAATTGCCAACGAGATCCAAATCATTTTCATTGAGCGGGCAAATAAGAATTAACTATTATGTTGAAAGCCATAATATGCACATTATGAATAGCATTTGTACTTTATTCTTTTTTTTTGCTTTCTTTACACTTTGTGCCCAATGACTAATTCAGTAGGTCCCGGTAGAAATCGCCTTTCTGCTCTCTTGAATCCTGCTTGATTGAGCATGTCTACAATCTCTACATATGAATAGTTTTTACTACCATAGATTTCTACAATCATATTAAGACTGATTAAATCAGACGCTGCAGGTCCTGTCTTTTCATCATTTAATAGCCATTCGCTAATATTTACTACACCATCGTTTGCTAAACCATCATATATTTTCCTCAAAAGACCAATGCCCTTTTCCTCACACTATAATCGTGCAAAATAAGCGAAAGAAAGACTAAATCGTAGCCTTTTGGGATATCTTCTTTGAAAAAGTCTAAAGGTTTTGTCTTTATTTTATCTTCTAAGTTATAGCTCTTGATATATTGTTCTGCCACCTGGCAAACAGCCTCTAGGTCTAAAATAGTTGCTGTCATGTGAGGATTTGCCTTAACAACTTGAACTGCATAAATGCCGGATCCTCCTCCAATATCAATCATCCTTGAGTGTTTAGAAAAATCATATACCTTTGGCAGCTGGATAGCCGGACCAATGCTTCACCATGCATTGCATGTGTAAATTTCTCAATCTCTTCGAGTGCCTGTTTTGATTTTGCCGATCAAACAAAGTCTCAGCACCTCCTCCATCTGCTGCACTTACAGGCTTGTTTGTCTGAAGAGATTCAATAAGTTTATCCCATGCCTTGTAGAGACACTTATCAAACATGCTGATGATATCACCCATGTAAGAATCCTTTGACTTATCCAGAAACATTTCAGATATAGGAGAGTTTGCAAACAGACTTTCGCTTCCTACTCCTGTTTTCGTTATCTGTAATAATCCAAGAGATGCAAGTGCTGATGCAAATACGGCGGTTGGACGCACTTCCATGCCAAGTGCCTTCTGCAATTCATTCAGTTTCATTTGCTTGCCTCCCGATAGCTTTGTAAACAATTCAAGCTCAACAGCAGCCATCAATGCCTTGGACGCCCAAAATCCTATTAGAGTCTCAAAAATGGGGTCCGGAGATAATGATAAAGAGCCAAGAGATTCTTTCAATTTGACTATACACCCACGGTAGGAGAATTAGAAAGGAAAACAAGTGTCTTAAGAATTTCTAATATCCATGAGGATTCTTTTAATATTGCATCAATGAAATATTGGTCCCACTGACCATGGATGACAGAGTAAAAAAAGCAGTATTTGCCAAGATACAAGAAACCATATCTAATACTGATGAAATTTCAAAGATCCAACAGATGTTGTCATACAGCATCGCTGTAAGCAGCCTTGACGATTTTATGTTTGGTATAGCCATAGGTCGCATTTACAACTCCTTCCACTACCAGACAAGGCGGACGCTAAAGCGCAACGCCACTAGTGAGGAGTTTGAAGAATTTCTTAACATATTAGCCAAAAGAGCTGACGCAATTAAAAATGCGCTAAAACAACAACAACAGCAATAGTAGTAATAACAATAATAGTACATTAATAGCATTAGCAGTGGTGGCTTTCATCTAGGGCACAAAGTTGGGTATCCGAAAGAAAGAGTTTGGAAACAATGAATGCAGGAGAATTGGATATAGAAAGAAATAAAGAAACAAAAAAGTTAAGCTCAACTCTATGACCATTGCACAAGAGTATCTTTCACTTGCATATAACGTCAAATTGCATATTTGCTTTAGGAAGTTAACCTAAAGATTATAACTACAAAGTCTATGATACAGCTTGCAGAGATGGATATAACGTTAGGCAAAGCCTACCACAACCTGTCAGTTCCGTCGCTGGTTGAAGTCATAATTAAAAGAAAAGAAGGCATGCTTTCGTCAACTGGTGCCCTTTCTGTAAAAACCGGTAAATTCACTGGCAGGTCACCTGACGACAGGTATATAGTTGATGATGAAGAAACACACGATTCCATCGACTGGGGCAAAGTCAACCACCCGTTTTCTGAGCGAAATTTTGAAAAGATATTTCGCATGATGAAGAAACACATTGAGGATAAGGAATTGTTTATCTTTGATGGCTTTGTGGGAGCGGATCCAGAAAGCAGGCTGCCAATTAGAATAATCAACAACAGGGCTTGGCATAGTCTCTTTGCACGGCAGCTATTCATTAGGCCCAGCCCGAAGGAATTAGAGATTCATGCCCCCGAGTTCACTTTACTTTCATGTGACGACTTTGCCACTAAGCCTGAAGAAATGGGGACGAGAACTGAGACCTTTATCGTTATAAACTTTAAGAAAAAGCTGGTCTTGATTGGATCGACTTCATATGCTGGTGAGATCAAAAAGGCTATGTTTTCTATTATGAATTTTATCCTGCCAAAGAAAGGCATATTTCCAATGCACTGCTCCGCTAATGTGGGAAAGAGGGGCGATACTGCCTTATTCTTTGGGCTGTCTGGAACTGGCAAGACAACGCTTTCGGCTGATTCAAATAGGAGGTTAGTAGGCGACGATGAGCATGGATGGTCCAACGATGGCATTTTCAACTTTGAAGGCGGCTGTTATGCCAAATGCATCAACCTTGATAAGGAGGGTGAGCCACAGATCTGGAATGCAATCCGTTTTGGCTCTGTCATGGAAAATGTTGTAATGCATGACAGCACAAGAGAGCCAGATTTTGACAATGGAAGTCTTACAGAAAATACACGCGTTGCATATCCTATTGATTATATTGATGGAGCAGTAATACCAAGTATTGCAGGACATCCAAAAGTAATTGTATTCCTTACAGCAGATGCATTTGGAGTCATGCCCCCAATAGCGAAGCTCACAAAGCAAGGCGCAATGTATCACTTTATGTCTGGTTACACTAGTAAGCTTGCTGGAACAGAACGTGGCGTCACTGAGCCAAAGGAGACATTTTCGCACTGCTTTGGAGCTCCATTCATGCCACTACATGCATCGAAGTATGCCCAGATGCTTGGCAAAAAAATAACAGAGCATGGAACAAGAGTATACCTAATCAATACTGGGTGGACGGGTGGGCCATATGGCATAGGCAGGAGAATGAACCTGACATACACAAGGGCGATGGTCACTGCAGCAATTAAAGGAAAGATTGAAAAAGTGACTACGACGCATCATGAAATATTCAACCTTGACATGCCCACGTCCTGTTCTGGCGTGCCCGATGAAGTACTTGACCCTCGCAACACTTGGTCTGACAAGGACAAGTACGATACCTCTGCAAGGCGACTTGCGTCGCTCTTTGTCAAGAATTTTAAAAAGTTTGGCAACATGCCAAAAGAGATAGTGAAAGCAGGCCCAATAATCTAGAAAAAAGATGGTAGCCCGGAGCAGATTCGAACTGCTGTCTCCAGGTTTCTTTTCTCTATCTTTGTGAGATCCAGAGCCTGGAATCCCTAGCCCTCAACCTTGGAGATTGGCCACTAGATTCGGCACCCATCTTTTTGTCGGGTTCGACCGGGCTGACACGAGCTACATCAAGTCGGCTGTTTGATGGGATATTTTAACGCTTAGTATAGATTTCCTTGGTGACAAGACCATATTCAAGTTCTGCCTTTTTCCTCATATAGGGGATGAGACGGTAATGTATGGAGTACATATTCTTGCTTCTTACAATTATGCCCTTTACCAGCAAGGACACAAAACCCCCAGCCACTTTTGAAGGTGACACGCCGGTTTTTTTGCAAAATGAGTCTCTTTTTGCATGGTATTCCTTTAAAGTAAAGTAAGACCTGTTCATCTCTAAGACAAGGGGCCAAACGACATTTTCCCAGACCATCCTGCGGTTCTCTGTAGAAGATGCATGCTTGCCCTTTATTCTGACAGCTGCCTGCTGCTCCCCCTCCTTCTTGATGGCTTGTGGCTGCTGATGGCTGAGCAATTTGAGAGTACGTTTAAACCCCCGGTTTTATAACCTTATAACATAGTGGAGCAGCACGACAACGATCTCATTAAGGACGCACTTGACCTACTTGCGAGAAAATGGAAAATAGATCAAAAGTTATATGATTTCCAGACAGGAAAGTACAAGGAACTAGTATCCGACACCTCGGTTAACGTCGGAGGCATTACCTTCCATATACCAACCCTGTCAACGGACGGCCTCTACATATTGTGGAAGTGCCTGTGGCCGGACTGCCACAACTGCTGCGAAAGGCAGGGTAGACTACCCTTGACAAAAGACGACATTGACAGAATAGCAAAAAAGGTAGGCTATAGCTCTAAGGCCGAATTTGTTAGGAACGAGACAACCATCTCAAGCTGGCAAGAGCAGGAAGCATTTGGAAATGTTATAACGACATTGAGTATGCTGTCGCTGAAAAGGAAAAAGGACGAGAAGCCTGCGGACGATGGTACGCCGCTCCGCTGCAGGTTCCTAGACGACGAGGGCTATTGCGGCATCCACCCTGACAAGCCGGGTGTATGCTGGCTCTACCCATTCGCATCGTGGATTGAAGCTGATAGCAGGGGGCAGCCTGCAATACATGCTACCTTTCAGTTTACAGGAGACTGTCCCGGTTTTTACCTTGACGGATCGATAGATAGTATGATGCCAGTGCTAGAGGAATATTCTACTAAAATTTATAACTACAATATGGCAGTAAGTAGAACTATACGCGAGAACTATGGCTTTGTAAATCTTATAGATTTGCGCAAGAGGTAGTCAGCCAGCTTGCTCTTGCGCGCGCAGTTCTACATATATTTTATGCAAAAAGCTCTCGCGGCTTATTTGCATTCTCCAAAAAATTGCAATTGACATACACATTCATATTATACAAGGGTTGCACCGGAGGCAGAGAAGTTATACTACCTAATACCTTACTGTCATGAAAGGATGTCGTAGAATGGTTTTGGCTATGCTTACTTATTTCCCAATGGCAAAAAAAGAAGATCCAGAAAAGATAGTGTCATTTTTGAAGGGCCTGTTGAAAGTTTCTTTTTACTTGATCCCAGTTCACCACGTTCCACCAAGCCGCCACATAGTCAGCCCGGCGGTTTTGGTACTTCAGATAGTAGGCATGCTCCCATACATCAAGACCTAAAAGCGGGACGACTTTTTCCGTCTTCCACTTTGTCCAAGGGCTTGTCTGGTTGGGCATAGTTATGAACTGGACACCATTTGTATTCTGGTTGTATACAAGCCAACCCCAACCGCTTCCCTGTATTGCTACAGTGTCCTTTGAGAATTTGTCCTTAAAGTCGTTGAAGTTGCCAAATGTCTTATTGATGGCATCTGAGAGTTCAGCATCAGGCTCTCCCCCGCCACCTTTTTTCATCAAGTTCCAGAACAGTGCATGATTGTTATAACCTCCGCCATGGAAGTTTACAGCACTCCTTGCATTCTCTGGTATCGAATCAATATTCTTTAAGATTTCAACAATATCATTCTTGTTCTGCATTTCCGGACCAAGATTGCTAAGTGCTTTGTTCAGACCGTCAGTGTAGGCTTGATGATGCTTTGTATGATGAATTTCCATGGTTCTTGCATCAATGTGTGGTTCTAGCGAGTCGTACGAATAAGGCAATTGAGGAAGAGTAAAGTTAGCCATATCTGAGAGAGGTAGGTACGAGAGTATATATTGTTTTTTTCTATGCAAAAACCCACTGCTATCCGCTTGCCTGTGGCACAACAGTCGACAAGGATATTGCATGATCATCTATCATTGAGCCGATACTTCCACTTACGCTCTGAATTGCTATCTGCAAATTGGCAAGCTCTTGAGTAGACAAACCATATTTTTCCGCCAGAACATCCTTAACTTTTGTTTGTGGATCAGATATTTCATTTGGGTTAGACGACACTGTGATATCTAGAGTTTTATTGATCATTTCTAACGGTATCTTACCGCTCGTATCATTTACCAATGCAAACGTGATCTTGTCCACAAGCACTTCATGGGGAAGAGTGTCAAGTGCATTAGCAGTATAGAAAGCCTGTACTTCAAGCAAGTTGTTTGTGTCTTCAAGACTGCGACCAAGAACCTGTGTTCCATCTGATAGCGACCCTAAAAGCCCAGGCTGAAGAGGAAGATTAATGATGACAAATCCTTCGACAAACCTTTGATCACTGCCAATGATACTCTGCAGGTCTTTGCACACTATATTGGTTGAGCCCTGCGGCTCAAGTACCCTTATTATCGAATTCGTATTCCTAATGTTGTTTGCAGTGACGCTCCATTGGATATTTGCTGCAAAGTCTTGCTTGTTTAAGATTCCAATGTCAGTGTCATAGTGCCCCGGCCTTAATGGTCCTTCATCTCCTGAAACTGTGCCGCATTCAAATTTTACATAATAGATAAGGTTTCTTATCGGCGAGGTTTGATTCTGCAGGTTTTGTTGCTTTTGTTGTCCGCCTTCTTGCGAGTCGACATTGCTGAACATAGCAACACCATTGCTGCTTTTATTCGTTATCTCAACTGTCTTGGGAACCTTGTCTGTCTGGTATCGTGAAGAGGCTTCAATCTGCGTGACCACATATGTACCGAGTGGCAAACCCGAAATTTCCACAATGCCTGCTGCTTTATTTTCGTCGGCACCGCTGCCATCGTGAATTGTATAATTTGCTAAATTCCCAAAAGGATCTGGTGAAATGACATATCTAGATTGATTAGTAAGTGAGCTGTCAGAAGCGGAAATTATTGTGAGCTTTCCTACATTAGAGCTGCTCTCACTGTTGCTGCTGTTTGTGGCAAAAATTGTCAATAGATTCTGATTTTGCAGCAACACCAAGAAAACTACAGATATAGTGACTGCTGCTACTGCTGCGGCGACTACAGATACTATCACAGCTACCCTGTGGCCTGACACTTGTTTATCCTCAAGACTTATGGATAATTAAATCATTTGAGAGTGAGTATATGTCTGTGCGTCTATGTGCGCATACATATGCCATGTGCTCTTACTTCTTAAGAATTAAATATACACACCAAGAAGTCATTCATGTGCAATCAGGCAGACAAAAAATTTCTTATTTTGCTTTAGCTGCATCTTTTGCAGTACTATCAATAACCGCAGTCACATTCCCCAATCAGATAGCTTTCGGAGACGGCCTGACTATGGAGACATTCAGTGCGACACTTGGAAACAGAAATGCTAACCTATTGGTACAAGTAAATCCTCCCATCCTAACAGACGCAAGCAGAAATGATGCCTACATACTCTTTAGGCTATATGATGCAAATAACAACCAAACGATCAAGTATACAACACTTTTCGTTAGCATAGAAAAAGGAGTAGGAGAAGATGCGCAGACTATAATGCCTCCAACTCTCTTTCATACAGAAAGTGGCCTGCTCAGGCTGAAAGTACAGCCTACAGAAGGCGACCTCAAGATTTTTGGGACGCAGGAGCAATTCCTTAACGCATGGGTTGCGGACCCAGGTGGAACAGTGAACATCCAAGGCCCTCTCTTCCTTGAAGGAGGTATATACCACCTTAAGGTGGAGATATTTGGTGTTGATAGTATACGCAACATATTTGCGCCAGAGAATACTCCCAAGTTTGATTCGTGGCTTAGTGTAGGGGATGTTTTTACTCAAAATGTCGATTATCAGGGTCAGCCTTACAACACTACAATAATATCGTATTATGATAGAGTTCGTGACTTTAGCTTTAATGGCAGCAAACAGCAATTCACATGGTCGATGCCTTTTGATTGGAACGCCTCGAGAATCGAAGGCACAAACATATTTGTACACGAGGAAGTGAAAATTCCAAAATCTCTTCCAGGAATAGGAGATACTACTTCATTTACCGCTACCGTTAATGGTAACCCCATATCCGGGAGAATGCTTGCAATTGATCCATATTCTTCCCAGCAGGCACTTACTCTTCACTACTTGCTCAACAAGAACGATATTGTCGGAATAGCTAGCGGAATCCCTCAAGGCAGTTCCGGCATGACATTTACGCTTGCGCCAGCCACCGGCCAAGAGATGCAAACAACGGGCGAGCTACTCACAGATACGGGAAACATTAATGTAGTACTCGAGTGGGCTCCAAGCCAGCTAAATGCAAATACAGAATCAACGCTGACTCTTAACTTCCTTGACGGGTTCTCTGGACAAAAAATAGCAGATGATGTAAATTACAACCTGCGTGTTTTGGATAATAATGGCAGTCAAGTCTATAGCCAGACAGGCCTCGTCGCGGAGGGTGGAACTGGCACACAGACGATTGATTTTCCGGCAAACGAGAATTACCGTGTGGAAGTTGAAGTTACAGCCATTGCACGAGATGGACAGTCAATTGACCAGACAAGAAATGGCATCGCAAGAGGTACTGTAGTTGTACCGGAGTTTCCATCTGGCTCACTTATAACGGCAGCTGCAGTTACAGGCATCACTAGCGCAATAATCATCATATTACGGAGATTTGTAAAAATAGTGCCGGACTTGGGCCTTAAATGAACCTCTTTTATGACAAGCTCTCAGAGAAACTATTCAGAGAAATGCCTGACACCTTTATTGCCACTAACAAGGTAATGCTCAATATAGAGCAGTTCGAAGCAGGACAGAGTTACGTTATAGCTAATGTAGAGAACCGATTTGGTGACGCGGTCAAGATAAACATCCAAGGTGGGACGCAAGGCATTGAATTACAGGAGACTCTATTTAATCTCAAGGGCAGACGGCCACAGTTTGCATACGTTATGACAACTATAAAGGATACAGGCGAGGTACTTGTACGTAAGCTGCCTGTAATTGGTGTAAAAGACTGGCTTTTAATATATGAAGACGATCTCTTTTTGCTAGCAGTAAAGGATGCTTACGATGAGCTGGATATTAGAGTTATTGACTAAGAATAATAGTCTGGCGAAGCGCAGCGTTTCTCACCTGCTGCACTCCAACCAGACCGTTTGTTCCCCATCGGTTTGGTCGATGTAAAGATACTATAACAATTTAGGAATTTAAATGTGCGCATCCATGGCAGACATTTGCTAGGTTACTCTGTCTGATGTCCTTTGAATCATCTACTATAAAATACCTCGAATATTGCATGGTACATTTGTTCGCACCATGTTTGAGCGACCGGCTGCTATTACCTCTCTGTCTTGATATCTGCACCTGTTCAGAGCTCAGATGGACTCGTGCTGTGTTCAATTGGATCGATCCAAGTAGGGATAATGACCAGATGATGGTAGAGATATAGAGAAAAAGTGAGATGAGCGAGCTATTTGTCACCTAGCACATGTTTATGGCGGTGATAGAACCGCTATAACCATGTTCGCTACAGACGTCATGACTGCTATCAGGCGCTCAGATAGTCCGGTTATGAAACCAACGTCAGAGAGAGAAAAAACGTAAACAAATACATTCTCATAGAAATTTGCTCAAATAAAATAATGTTTCTAGATCAAATAATGTTTCCAGAAATACCTTTAAATGACTATCCGCATTAGTGCGATCCACTAATGCCAATTGTAGGTATTGATGATCTTGCTATCTATATACCCAAGCTTTACATTGACTCCAAGGATTTTGCTGAAGCAAGAGGTATGGATCCTCAAAAACTCGAGTATGGTATAGGAATTAAGAAAATGGCTATTGCTGACACTAACCAGGATTCTGCTTGCATGGCTGCAAACGCTTGCATGAAATTGATGCAAAAGGATCGCCTTCATCCAGAGGACATTGGAAGACTTTACGTCGCAACTGAATCCTCTCTGGACGAATCAAAGGCAATGAACTCTTTTGTTATTGGAATGTTAGAACAGATATATGGCGAGGGCTCATTTGAACACGCCGGCGGTATTGAATGTAAATTTGCCTGTGTAAGTGGATCTTATGCACTGTATGACAACGCAAACTGGATAAGGGCTGATGAAAACAATGGTAAGGCTGCCATAGTTGTAGTAAGCGACATAGCAAAGTATGATATTGGTTCTACCGGAGAATATACTCAAGGTGCTGGAGCAGTTGCTCTTTTGGTAAAAGAAGATCCGAGGCTTTTGGCTTTTGATCCAAAGGTTCCTTCTACAACGATAAAGAACGAATACGACTTTTATCGTCCGTTTGGTAAAGAAACTCCTCTTGTGAATGGCAGTTACTCAAATTTGTTATACCTGATATCCGTTAGGAAGGCATTTGATGCCTATAAAGAAAAAGCTATTAGGACGGGGCTTGTCAAGCTCGAAGACGGCGAATCGATAACTGATCATATTGATTTTTTTGCGGTCCACCTTCCATACAGAAAGATGGGTGAAAAGGCACTTGCCTATCTGCTGAGACACGAGTGGCGCTACCTCCCACGTTGGAATTATGTTATCAAAGAGGTCGGGATGCCAGAGCCTCAGCCAAAGGATCCTCGTGGAACAATTGAATCAATTCTTGCTGACACTGAGTTCATGAAAGCTGACGAACAATTCAGGCGAGCTTTCATGCAGACTTCATTTTACAACGAAGTATATGAGAAGAAGATGGCTAGCTCGCTTGAAGCATCCGCAATTATTGGCAATTTGTATACCGCCTCTATGTATATGGGTCTGCGAAGTATGCTGGAGTTTGAGTTCAAAAAAGGGATAGACTTAGAGCAAAAGCGAATTGGCTTTGGATCTTATGGAAGCGGCAGTAGTGCAATGGTCTTTAGTGGAATCGTACAGTCGCAATACAAGGAGATAGTAAGCAAGATGGACTTGGATGCAGAGATCGGCCCAAGACAAAGGCTGAGAATAGATGAATATGAGAGGCTTCACAGAAATGAACGCAAGTTTAATGATTCCATTGTCCAAGCCCATAAAGAGTTTGTGCTCGTAAAGGTGGGTGGCAATACTGCCGATAAGGCCGGGCTGAGAGAATATAACTATGTCAGCTAGCTAACTACCTTGAACTCTATTTGTTTTTGTTTTAGAAATTCCACCAAAAGCTGAGCGTGTTTTTCGTTTTCAAGCTCAAGACTTAAGTAAACACCAGCAGTTCCTGCAGGAATATGAGCGCTAAGTCTGTCATGCTCCACCTCGACTATATTGACGCTTAGCTCTGCGATGCCATCTACCACGCCTTTAAGCGCACCAGGCTTGTCTGGAAGTAGAATAAAAATCTTAAGCAATCTGCCCATTTGCATCAAGCCTTTTGCCACAACTTGGCCCAAGAGGTACATGTCTACGTTTCCCCCTGATAGGATGGTAGCGACCTTGTCCTTCGGGCTGCCTGGATAGTTGCCATTTGACAGAAGGTAAGCGAGGCTGGCTGCCCCTGCCGGTTCAGCCACCAATTTTGCGCGCTCCATCATGAGAAACATCGTCTTTACTATCGATGTGTCATCAATTAGGACGATATCTTCTATGTACTTGCTAAGTATTTCGTATGTAAGTTCGCCTGGCTGTTTGACTGCAATGCCATCTGCTATACTATAGCCCCGCTTTGTACACTGAAGTGAGCCCTTAGCAAGCGATTCTTTCATGGCAGGAAATGCAGTTGACTCGACGCCTATTATCTTGACATCTGGCTTTCTTGACTTGACTGCAATGGCGACGCCAGCTGCAAGGCCTCCGCCTCCTACAGGCAAGTATACTCTGTCAACATCTGGGAGATCTTCGAGAAGCTCAAGGCCGATCGTGCCTTGGCCTGCAATGATATCGGGATCATCAAAAGCATGAATTATAGTCCTGCCCTCTGCCTTGGCAATCTCTTGTGTCGCCTCCCATGCATCGTCATAATTTGCACCACGCCGAATTACTTTGGCGCCATAGGACCTTGTCGCTGCAACTTTGGCTGGTGATGCGTTCTCTGGCATGACAATTGTGCAGGGGATCTTTTTTATCATAGCAGCATATGCTACCCCTTGGGCATGGTTGCCGGCAGACGCTGCAATTACTCCGTAGCCTGCCTGCTTGTTAGAGAGCCTGCTGATCTTGACAAACGCGCCCCGGACTTTAAAAGAGCCTGTCACTTGCAAGCATTCAAGCTTGAGAAATAAGTTTGTCCCGGCAAGACCTGAGAAGGTTCTGGAAGTCTGGAGCGGTGTCTTTCTAACAGTCCCTGCTAGCAACTTTTGCGCGCTTACAATGTCCTCAATGGTTGGCACACGCTTTTTTTTTGGCGGGTCCCATATGCTGTCGTCATTCATCTATTTATGAAATGCTTCAGCGTACGAGCCTTAATTATAATTTGTGCTGGCCCAAACTTTGGGCAGCAGAGGAAGAAGTAGTAGCAGGAGTAGGCGTAGGAGTATATACAGCTTTATAGGTCTATGAGTCATATAACTTCTAAGAAGTATTAAATTTTGTTTTTATATACTATTGCTCTTCATGAATATATCCAGATGTAATCTTTCGGTTGCCAGAAGTTTCTTTTGTCATTATATCCATCTTCATAAGAGCATTTCCCGGGTTATTTTGTCCAACTCTGACACGCATGATCGTTTCAATGGCACGTTCCTGCACGACGTAATAATATTACTAGATGTATCACGCTATTAATGTATATAACAAGGTATATAAATAAAAGGAACAAGTCTAAGGAGGGCAGCGATTACCAACTTATGCATTCGTTATATGACTATTGTCATCAATAAAAAGCAAAGCCATCGCAGGCCGCGAAATACCTTTTTCCTCCTGCAGCAGGATTGTACCATTTGAAAGCGACGGCTGGCACACTGCATCTAAGCCTTTTGAAGATATATCCACTTCCTACGATAAATGATATACACATTGCAAGCAAAAAGAAGAAGAAGATGAAGATGATCATGATGATGTTTGCAGAAGACAAGAGAGATAGCAGGCAGTGCTTAACAACCAGAGTGTAGCTTGCTTCTCATAAGAAGTAACGGCAAAATTACTATCTGTCTCTCTTATTTAATCTTAGAACTACAGTTCTTTATCTCAAATGAGACTCCTTGATCGTATAGGCCCTTTGAAATGCTACGGCTAAGTCCGTCTTCTACAGCCTTTATTCTGTGGCTGTCCTGCACGATGTCAATTGGAATATCGATCTCTATCTGCACTTCAAGGATCATCTTTTTCGTCTTAACCATTTTGCTGACGGCTGTACCTGGCTCAAGACGCTATTTCAGTCTTGCATTGATATGGAAAAAATCTTTATTGCACACACATCTCTAAATACTTGGATGTATCCAAGCGATATTTTCTCAAGGATGTACGCCGGTGAAAAAAACACCAAACTTTACCCAAAAAAAGAGGAGGCACCTTCAGAAGTGGATGATATCCTGCAGACTAACCTCTTCAATGTAATGCTGAACCGCAGATCGCAGCGTAAGTTTGAGGATCGGGAAATAGAGGATTGGAAGCTTGAAATGATATTTGCCGCGGCCGATACTGCTCCAACAGCTGGAGGCTTTCAAGGGTTTGAAATTTACCATGTAAAGAACCCTGATGTAAAGCTCAGGCTTGTACAGGCTGCAAACAACCAGCCATACGTGAACGCGCCAGTGGTGCTGGTATTTTGTATGAACCCATCAAGGGTTAAGATGAATTTTCCGGAGCACATAATCAAAAAGTTCTCAGAACAGGACGCTACGCTGGCGGCTGCTTATGCCCAACTGGCGGCCCACGCGCTCGGCCTCACTTCGGTCTGGATCGGTATGATAGACGAGCAAAAGGTGATGCAAGCGCTTGTCACAGATCTTGTCCCGGGGTGTATATTGTGCCTTGGCTACGCGCAAAAGATGCTACATCCAAAGCCGAAGAGGAAGCTGACTGAACTGATAAATGAAATCTGACATTAGGCTGCATAGATACGGCATCATTAATGAATATCAGGACCTTTCCTACCCCTTTATCGGCTCATCATTTGATCTAGGCATTTTCTCTTGAATGTAAGAGATGCACATTAACTATGCCCTCGTAAGGCGAGACTCAAGTGCAATCTATATAGTCTCCCCAGGGCAACAACAATGTCATGTCTGCCTAGTGAAGCGTTACGCTGTGCATCGGGATAATCATCCTATCTATCTTGACGGAATTATATATAAATAGCTTATAAGAGAACTCCAATAGCGTCTCTTAATGTTTTTATCTGCTTAATTTTGCCTCTTCACTTATGTGCGTGTCAGTTTTTCACTTCAATTCTGCGTTGACTCCATATGGGGCCATCAATAACATATGAAACTAGCGTGCAATTTTGCAGAGGGTTTCTCCCACAGCGCCAAGCTCCCCTGACAGCATGTCAGCAGCCTCCTTTGGCATCTTTATAGTGTCAAGGAATGCTTCTCTTCTTTTGTTCTTCTTGTTCTTTAAGACCTCAATATCAAAGTAGTTGGTGATACCTTCTTCGCCTTGCATAAGCCTATTATGATCAATCAGGACTGGTGATGTCTGGTAAAATTTTATGAGTAGATCATTTAGTTCTGAAAGAAGCACGCTTTTCCTGTTACGTGTCTCCCCGATCTGGGGAAACTGACTCTCAATAGCTGCAGTCTTCCTGTTAAGCTCCTCGATAAGCTTTTCGTCGTCAAACATTTTTGCAAAAAGTTCCTCAAACCCTAAATTAGTATAGCTTCTCTTTTCCAGCTCCGTAGCAAGCACCCTATCTGCGGCGGCTGTCATCTTGCTCGAAACTGAAGTGGCTCTGCCCTCAATTTCTGCAAGCTCCTTCTGTATATCTATGACCCGCCTATCGACCCTATAATAAGGTAGAACACGGAACTGGACGCCAAAATATACACTGATGTAAAACTTGTCGGCCTCTTTCGTAAATGTACAGTATAATCTGTGCATGTCTTCTGTGGCTGATTTCAAGACGCCACTAAACGTCCAGTCTTGTAGGGTCTTCCCAAGTTGTTGGAAGAAGTTCTGGACATTCTGTGGGTCAAACGTGTCGGCCTGAGTTATTGTGCCGTCGCCCAGCATTGCGTTTGCTTGGCGCATTATAATGGCAGACCTGATGGCCTCAAGAAAAGCCCTGTGCACCTTCTCAGCTGCTGCATTTACCTGCCTGCAAAAGTAGTCGTCTCCCTTAAGCGGTGCCCTCACGATCAAAGGGGTGTATAGCACGGTCTAATATATCCACGTTTAAATTGAATAGACTACAAATTCAAGTAAGATTTGGCTCCTACAGAAGAGCAAAAGAATGAGGGTGGACAGGACAATCCAGGAAAGGGCCTCTTTAATATGATAATGAACACTGAGGGCAATAGCAGTGAAGAGGCTAAGATAGTTGACTCAGAAACCCTTGTCTCACGGACTCAAGACAGGTTATGGAGGGCCCTCAAGCGTCGTTTTCAATACGACGTAACACTTCAGCCTGGCCAAGAATACCTTCTCAACCATGTCAGCACCAAGATTCCTCTTGTGGTAATGTATGCCGACTTGGTGGGGTCAACCAATATGAGCATGACTTTACCAGCTGATAAGCTGACCACAATAATCCGAGCTTTCACATATGAAATCTCACAAGTTATTTACAACCACAATGGGTACGTGCTCAAATACGTTGGAGATGCAGTCATTTCGTTCTTTCCGGCTAGCTATAATAAGCTCCTCGCATGCGATAGAGCAGTGCAATGTTCCAAGTCTATGCTTGCTGTGGTAAAGAACGGTATCAATCCAATTCTTAATCAATATGATTATCCTGAGCTGAATGTAAAGATAGGAATGGATGAAGGTGAAAATGTCATTGTGCAGTATGGCCATGATCGAAGCTCCCAGATCGACATTCTTGGATATTGTATGAACATAGCTGCCAAGATAACCTCACTCACAGGGTCTAACAAGATCTCAATTGGACAATATGTTTATGAGATGCTACATCCATCCATCAAGTCAAAATTCAGTGAGGTCAAGTTCAGCGCTGAGGAATGGAGGTATACAGATAGGCAGACCGGTCAGCTTTACCGGGTATATTCGACGTGCGAGACCCCTGGGTGAAGATGGATTTGTTATACTCAGTAAGCCTATCAAAAAGAGAGAACTTTAACGGTATGACTTTTGCTTTCTGCGTCTCGCGCTAGGCCCGCCAAATTTCTTGGATTCTGTCTGCCTACTGTCTCCAGAAAGCAAGTGTCTGTCGTATTCTGCTATCTTTTTCCTTATCTCTTCGCGCATGCTCTTTGTGAGAGGATGTTCCTTTGGGTCCTTGCCACCTTTTTCTTGTCCTGTGAGGGCTCGTGAAATTGCAACTGCACCTGCAAACGCCTGTCCCATAAAGCCGCCACCATGGACTTGGACATCGATATCGATCCTGTTGCGTAATTCGCCTATAAGCGTAAGCGGTGTAAGAAGGAGCTCTCTTGCGATTTCCGGAGTTACCATCTCTGCAGGCCTGTTGTTCATTCTTACTTTGCCGGTCCCCTTAGCTATGGTGGCGACTGCCTTGCTTGTCTTCCGTTGACCTGGATAAAGCTCTATCTTGTTTATCATTCTCCCTTCCATCCTATCTGCTTGGAAACTTCGGCAATAGAGATATAGTAGGACTCTGGCTTGGTAATCTTGGAGTCCTCAAATGACTCCATCTTGGCACCTTTCATACCTTCAGGAACTCCTATATACACCCTCAGGTGCTTGAATGCACCTATCCCGCCTGGCTTACGCTTTGGCACCATTCCCCTTACCATCTTAGATAAAATAGTATCTGGCCTGCGCGGATGGAAAGGGCCGTGAATGGGATTTGTCACCGAATTAATCTCCAAATGTTCTTTGTATGAGTCAATTGTCTTGTAGCGGTTACCTGATAGCATTGCCTTCTCGGCATTGACGATAGCTACCTTTTTACCTTGCAATAGCAATTTGGAGACATGTGAGCACATCCTACCTGCAATGCAGCTAGTTGCATCAACTACTACCATAGTCTCTTGCTGTTTTTGTCCTACTTTTTGCTCAGCCAATTATTCTCACTCCTTTGCCATCCGGGTATTTATTAATCAAATCATCAAAGGTCACAACATTGCCGCCAGATTCTTTGATTTTCCTGGCAGCGGTTTCCGATATTGAAAAAGAGCAAACCGTCAACTTGTGTCCAAGACTGCCAGTTCCTAGAACCTTGCCGGGGACGACCACCACCTCGTCTGTTTTAGTTATCTCCGCAAGCCTTCTGATATTGATCTCACGCCGATTGGCCTCGGGACCTGCAAGCTCCTCCTGAAGAGCCCGCCATATTGGCGCCTTGTTTCTCTTAAAGGCATTGCGAAGACTCCAAATTGTATTATCAATCAAAGTGTGGGCAAACATCCGTAATGTGAATTCGTATTCTAAAGTCCCCAAATAAATGTAGTGCCATCTGAACTTATACCTATGATTTCGGGTTGGAGCGTCCAGTTTAACTCGCTTGTAGATGCTGGAATCAATATAGTTTAAAATCTTTAGAATGCTTGATTTACAAAAAGTCTTATAGAGTCGGGCCTTTATATGATAAAAAGGCTTCTCGAAGCGGATATCTAGGCATTCTTTGGAACCTTCAACGAGGATACTGACTGTTTGAAATTCTTAACCTTTGCAACAAGCCGCTCCCCTGCTGCCAGCAGTATCTCTTCGGCCGTCAGGGCGCCATTTGATTCGAGAACTAGTATTATCTCATCTTCATTCCTGCCATCTTTTACTACTGCAGCAGACGTGGGCTGCCATTTCGCATGGTCTTTGCCAACGCCTAGTCTTGCATATGCTTCAAATTTTAATTTTTGATTGGGCGCAAGAACCACGATTGGAATGTCCCTGCTGACGGGTTTGACCGTCTCATCCTCCGACACAAGCTCGCCTGAGGTCACAGCTATTGTCTTTTCATTTGCCTCTGATGCAAGTACCAAGAGAACTCTGCATTTGCTGCAGCCAAGAGTGCTCTTGCAATCGCAGTCTTGGGGCATCACGAACCTTCCTGGATCAGTGCGAAGAGGTATTAGCCCAAGCCTGTGGGCGACCGCTTCATCATGCATAACAGACGAATTTTCAAGAACCACGACATCATCTATCGCGAGCGTGGAGACTTCACTTATCGCCAGCCTTCTTAGGGAATTGACGTATTGTCTTGGAATATTGCTAAATTTAACAACGATCCTATCGTTAGATTTTTCAATAATTTCAGCAGATGCAGAAGCCAATACTTTAAACAACTCTCCAAAACAACCTTAAAAATCTACCGAATCTTCTAAAAATTCTGCCTGCTGGCAGGCATATATATTGCGGAAATGGACGATCTTAATAAATGACAGATAAATTCACAGTGGCTCGCCTCGTTTTGGACGGCGACAAATTCGAGCTCCTCGTGAAGCCTGACCCTGCCCTTGAATACAAGATGGGTAAGAGAACGGATGTTTCAAGCGTGCTTGTGTCAGATGAGATTTACTCTGATGCCAACAAGGGCTCAAGGGCATCAAGTGAAAAGATGATGAAATACTTCAAGACGAGTGATTCAGCAGAAGTGGCCAAGCAGATCCTCGCAAGAGGGGAGCTTAACCTCACTACCGACCAACGTAGGAAGATGGTTGAGGAGAAGAAGAGGCAGATAGTGCAGTTCATAAACAGGAGTTTTGTTGATCCCAAAACTCACCTGCCACACCCCATAGTGAGGATAGAAGCGGCAATGGAAGAAGTGAGGGTGCCTATAGATCCATTCAAAAAAGTGGAGGATCAATCTAAGACCCTCGTTGATGCGCTACGCAAGACACTACCACTAAAATCAGAGACCGTCAAGCTGACAGTGACAATCCCGCCACAATTTGCTGCCCAGTCATACAGCGTACTAAAATCTACCGGAGACCTTAGGTCTGAGGAGTGGCTTGCAGATGGGTCGCTCAAGGCTGTACTTGATATGAATGCCAGTATCAGGGGGCAATTTCTTGACAGACTTGGCGCTGTTACAAAGGGGTCTGCTCAAGTAAAGGCAGATTAGAAAGGATCTACACTTAAAAATATAAGTGCGCTATAACCTATCAGCGAAGGGAGAGAAAGAAAATAATGAAAAATAATAATATGCGTTTCACTTGGGTCCAGACCTCTTGCTCTTGCTCAGAAGGGTCTTTTGCATTAGTGGTGAGCCTTTGAGCTATGCATGAGGTAAAGAGAAGGTACGTCATCCCAGGAGACAAGATCGTTGAGGGGAATTTTAGGCCACTCATGAACGTTATCAAGTCAGGCAATGCTCTTATTGCTACGAGGATCGGAATTGCGGAGACCGGACGAGATGGCGTTAAAGTCATACCACTATCAGGTGTTTATATCCCACGCGTAAATGACCTTGTGATCGGCAAGATCATAGACCACTCGTCCCTCTCATGGGAAGTAGACATCAACTCTTGCTTTTCTGCTCATTTGCCTGCCCAAGATGTGTTCGGAAGAGACTTTTCCCCTGCAAGGGATGATATGACCAAGCATTTTGCGATAGGCGACATGATAACCGCAAGGGTTATTGCATTTGACAGGACGAGGGATCCAATGCTTACTGTTCAGGATAGAGACCTTGGCAAGATCCCGAGGGGAGAATTACTCAGGATATCTGCGACACGAGTTCCCCGTCTGATAGGCAAGCGTGGTTCTATGATTCAAACAATAGAGCAGGCGACCCAGACTCGGGTGCTCATAGGCCAAAATGGAATTGTAGTCGTGACAGGCAGGTCTCCTGAAGGAGTAAACTTGGCTGTTAGGGCAATCAGGATGGTAGAAGATGAAGCACATACATCAAATCTGACCCAGCGCATTAAAGGACTTTTGAATGTGCCAGATACACCCCCACCGCAAGAGAGGGGTCCCCTGATTGCAGGTTCTCACAAACCGGCAGAAATTGAATCTACCATTGACGAGGTGGAGGAAGAATTGGAGGTTGAAGGTGAAAAATGACTCAGACAAGAAGTTTGATAGATGAAAATGGCAAGAGGACAGACGGAAGAGGTATTGACGAACTACGCACTGTCAAAATAACTGTAGGCGCAGTGAAAAATGCGGACGGTTCAGCTTTCATTGAAGTTGGGAAGAACAAAATTCTAGCGGCAGTGTATGGCCCTCGAGAAGTGCACCCCAAGCACATGGCGCTTCCTGACAGGTGTGTCCTTCGCTGCCGTTATCATATGTCGCCATTTTCTACAGACACTCGCAAGAATCCTGCTCCCTCTAGAAGGGAGGTCGAGATCTCTAAGGTAATGCGTGAGGCACTAGAGCCAGCATTGATGCTCCAGGACTATCCTAGAGCAGCAATTGATGTTTTTGTGGAGGTACTTCAGTCTGACGGTGGCTCGCGCTGCGCAGGCATAACCGCTGCTTCAGTTGCATTGGCGGATGCCGGCATTGGAATGCATGATCTGGTCGCTTCGTGCGCTGCAGGCAAAGTCAATAATCAGATCGTCTTGGATATTAACGATGAAGAGGATAAGGAAGGTCAGGCAGATATGCCGGTTGCATACATGCCTCGGCTAGAACAGGTGACACTTTTGCAACTCGATGGCAGACTTGCACCAGAGCAATTTAACGAATGTCTCGACAAGGCGATTGGAGGGGCCAAGATGGTCTATGAAATCCAAAAGCAGGCATTGATGCAAAAGTACTTTGGCAATGAAACTGAACTAAAGGAGGAAGCACAATGAGCTCATCAAAGAGATCAACTATAATTGTTGAGCACCTGCGCAAGCAACAGATGTGGGATGCCTTGTCGAGGGGGAAGAGACTTGATGGCAGAGACTTTAGCGAAACCAGGCAACTTGTAATTGACACAGACATTATTAAGAAGGCAAATGGCTCTGCAAGAGTCAAGCTCGGCGACACCGAAGTTATTGCGGGAGTCAAAGTAGATACAGGCGAGCCTTTTGAAGGCCTTGAGAACAAGGGTGCGTTAATTGTTTCGGCAGAAGTACTGCCCACGGCATCACCCTACATTGAGCCGGGCCCACCAGACGAGGAGGTAGTTGAGCTGGCAAGAGTGGTCGACAGAGGAGTCAGGGAATCTGAGATGATCGATCTTGAAAAGCTCGTGCTTGTGCCAGGCAAAATAGTATACACGATATTTGTGGATTGCAGCGTACTCAATGCTGACGGCAACCTGTTTGATGCAACATCGTATGCCACTGTTGCAGCACTGCTCACGTCAAAACTGCCCGTATTCGAAATGCAAGATGAAAAAGTAGTAGATAGTGGCAATACCCAACCAATGCCTGTGACCAGCATGCCAGTTTCAATCACGGCCGCAAGGATTGGTGATTATGTACTCATTGATCCAAGTGCAGAAGAAGAAGCCTGCATGGACTCACGAATAACGATAACTACTACAGACGAAGGCTTTTGCGCAACTCAGAAGGGCCATACGGGGTCATTTACGCCGGATCAGATCAAAAAGGCTGCAGAAGTAGCAACAATTAAAGGAAAGGAAGTACGGGCAAGATTGAAGGAGTTGCTAGTAAACAATGGCTAAGAAAAAACGCTCGACAGCGCTCAGCGGACTAGGAGTCAAATTTGGAGCCACAGTACGTAAACGTTATGGAAAGGTCCATCGCACGCTTCACAGGAAGCGGAGATGTCCATCCTGCGGCTCAATCAGGTTTCGGCGTTTGGCAGCAGGCATATGGTACTGCCCTAAGTGCAACTGCAAGATTGCTTCAGGGGCATATGACATTGAACTTGAAAAGCTACAAAGCTAGAATCAGAGTATCAACCACATCCAAGCGGAAAGCAGCTGGCATCTGCCAGGCGCTTGCTCCTGATGTTAGGCGCCCGCCATCCACCGACGCTAGAGCCGAAATATCTCTAAAAAACTCCGAAGTTATTTTCAAAATCGAGACTAATGACATTGCATCTATGCGTGCAACCATCAATTCTTACTTAAGGCTGGCAGATGCATCTTATAAGTGCCTATCGCTATGATTTTATATGCAGCTGATCTGAATAGCTCTGCAGTAGTTTATGAGTGAACAGGAACTTCCCCCCTGGGTAAGAGAACAGATATCGAGATTACAACAGCTTCAACAGAACCTCCAGGCAATCATGATGCAAAAGCAACAGCTGGAGGTGGAAATGGTGGAGACAGATAGAGCTCTTCAGGAATTAAAAAAAGCCAGCCCTGATGATGCAATCTACAAGAACGCAGGTTCTGTACTCATCAAGGCGAAGAAGGAAGAAGTCCTTAAGGAACTGGAGGAAAAGAAAGAATTGTCAAATACCCGCATTATGGTTCTTGGCAAGCAGGAGACAAGGGTCAAAGAAAATCTTAAGGAAGTTGAAAACAAGATAAACGAAATGATCCGCGGCATGCAGGCTGGTGGCTCGTCACCAGCCGGATCAACCGGCAACGCTGGGCCAAGATCATTGGGATAGTGGTGGTATTACTGGTTATAACTGTGCCTCGCAATATATAATCTTCAACACTCTATTTCATTATATGGAGAGCACTTGCACGAGAATTCATTTTGAAATTAGCCGGAACGTAGAGACACATAGCCAGTGACTAGTGCAGACGACGTTACATACTCTGTTGCAATACTACGTATGAACATCGTGAAATATAGTTATAGAGGGCCTAAAACAGAGTATGTCATGTGCCTGTTAGAATTGTAGTGGACGAGAGGGAAAGGAGCAGCAACATACCTGAGCTGCTGAAAAATGCAGGCGCTGTCATTGACTTTACACAATTAAAGGTAGGCGACTATGTCGTTTCATCTGAAACAGCGGTAGAGCGGAAAACTGTACATGACCTGATAAGCTCAATCTATGATGGTCGACTCTTTCTGCAGTGCTCTGATCTAGTGAGGTACTATCAAAAACCACTAATGGTGGTGCAAGGCAACATTGCTGAGCTTGCTGAAACTTCTGAGGATATGGAAGACCCTGATGCGATTAAGTTGCATGCAGAGCGGATGTCGCTTGCGTACGACGCGCTCATAACAGTTGCAACGGAGTTCAGAATCCCAATCATTCATACGCCTTCTGCAGAACAGACGGCACAGTTGCTAGTCACATTGGTCAACAGAAGTCTACAAGAAGCCAAGGCCACAGGTCCACTATTGAGAAAAATTAAGAAGGAAAATCCGATTCATATACAGCAACTTTCCGTGCTTGCGTCTTTACCGGGAGTAGGAGAAAAACTTGCTGCTCGGATGCTAAAGAAATTCCATACTCCAATTAGGGCACTTAACGCCTCTGCAGCAGAACTTGCTACGATACCAGGCTTTGGTCTTACAAGGGCTCAGCGAGTGCGCAAGGTCCTCAACACATCTAACAATGTCAAACAAGTGGTGCAGAGGACTCTCTTTGACAATCAAGAAAAATAAAACCTCAATAAGCTGCCGCCAAAAAAGTGGCGCAATTCCTTCAGATAAGTTTGTATTTTCGTCTTAGCCTATTGCCACACAGCCTGCACTCTTTTGCATTGGGTCCAAACGACCTGCCACATGCACTACAGTAGGCGATCCAGCTTCTTGTATGCGTGATACCTTTGCTGGCAACAGACTTAACAGGGATCTTTAAAGTGGTTGCAACATTTTCAACTGCGTAGTCATTAGTTACCAACAGAATTTCCAGCTGCAGCGCAAGGGCAATTATTGAAATGTCTGCCTCTGAGAGTTTTGCATAGTCTCCAGTCGTCCTTGCCGCTACAACAACTTTTTCAATGCTTTTTCTGTCTGGAATTATTATTTGCAGGGTATTGGATTCAAGCAACGCTTCTATGGCTCCGTGCGACTTTTTGATATGCTTTACTTCATCAAAAACGGCCTGCGTGGTGTAGTACCTGCCAGCCGATGACAGAAATACGACGCCGGTGTAAAATGCACCTGCGTCAAGTGCATATCTAAAAGCCGAATCTTGAGAATCCAAGCTTTGCCAGCTGCCTCATTCCTTTTTTCTGAAGCCGTAAGAATATGGCGTCGTCAGAAAAGCGCAAAATGTTGATGGGCTCATCTGCGTGAACGTTAAACGTTTCTTGGCCGTCAACTATCAGGTGGGACTCATGTGTACTCCGTATAAGGATTTCTTTCACCGGGATAACTATTTGTGGCATTCTGTTGACAGATGCAATTGGCGTCAGAATCAGGCAGCTCATCCCTTCGTGCAAGACTGGTCCGCCAACCGAAAATGAGTGGCCCGTTGAGCCCGTTGGCGTAGAGACCACAATGCCATCCATCCTCTGCTTTATTTCGTCACCCATCAACATGACGGATAACAGAGGGGTTCTTGTGAGGTTCACTCTTATAACGAGTATGTCGTTTAAGACAGGTGGAAAGAGCTTGCCATTGACAGAAGCCTGGATCCTTATGCGACAATCGTAAAAATACTTGCCTGCAAGTATTGCCTTGACGGCTTCGTCGATTGAGTCTGCGTCAATTTCAGACATGATACCGCGATGACCTCCGCTATTTATGCTAAAGAGTGGCACCTTTCCAGGAATGGTACGAAAAGCTCGCAAGGTAGTGCCGTCTCCACCTATTGCAAATACAAGGTCAAGCTTAATGTCATTCAATTCATCAGGCCTGATTGGCGTTGCATAATCAATTATGAAGGGAAGCACAGAGTAGACCCTGATCTTCCTCCTGCTGAGCAGAGTCGCGACCTTCATAGCTGCACTGTCGGCTTCTCTATTCCCTATCTTCGTGATTAACGCTACGTTGTGGATTTTCGCTTCCATCTGACCGCGGTGCTATAGCAGCAGACAAGTTCTTAAATGCCTTTACCCTGAGCAAGGGTATAAGTAACAGTTGAGGGTAGCCAATCTTATGGCGATGAGTGGATATGCCTACCCCGAAGTTCTATCTGAGACCGAATGGGTTGCGAACAACCTGAATAACCCAAACGTCAGAATTTTGGAAGTTGATTATGATCCTGAAAATGCATACAAGGAGGGGCACGTCCCTGGCTCACAGCTTGTATCGTGGAAGCGCGACATCAACGATCCTATCCGGCGCGATATCATTGACAAGCAGCAGTTCGAGACCCTCATGAGCAGGATTGGCGCAACTCATGACACGGAGCTAATTTTGTATGGTGATTTTAATAATTGGTTTGCCGCTTTTGCGTTCTGGGTCTTCCAGTACTATGGCCACAAAAAAATCAAGATAATGAACGGTGGTCGAAAAAAGTGGGAGCTTGAAAAGCGCGAGTACTCAAAGGATGATCCGTCAACTTCACCAACAAGATACATTGCAAACCCACCAGAAGAAGGGATACGGGCTTACATGCCTGATATAAGAAGGGCGATTGAAAAAGCAGAGCAGACTGTGCTTGTAGATGTACGCTCGCCAAAGGAGTTTTCTGGTGAAATCACCGCCCCACCAGAGTACCCCGCGGAGTCTGCCCAGCGAGGTGGCCATATACCCGGTGCGAAGAATATCCCGTGGGCCCAAGCGGTAAGGGAAACAGATGGTACATTCAAGAGTCGTGAAGAGCTAGAGTTGCTCTATGAAGGTAAGGGCGTAACGCCGGATAAGCATGTCATCTGCTACTGCAGAATTGGAGAGCGCTCATCACATAGCTGGTTCGTACTCAAGTACCTGCTTGGCTACCTGTCTGTTCGTAACTATGATGGCTCGTGGACAGAATGGGGCAACATGATCGGAAATCCGATAGAGAAATAAGTCCTTCTCTTCCTTCTATCTCGGATGCAAGAGCAAGGAAACCTTATCAAAAAAGGTCATTTTTACTTCATTTATGATCGTGATCTCAACCTTGTACTTGAAGATAAGACAAAGCGTGGTCTGGAGGTGCGGGAGCATGTCCTTGACGAAAAGGTAGGCGTACAAGCAGACAAGGGCACGATATATGACTTAAACGGCATGGGTCACAAAGTTGGAATCAGGTGGTATTTTCCAAAATCGAAATATAGGTTAGACCATGTCATAAAGATTGCAGAAGAAATGGAATTGCGGTATAAAGCACTAAGGGAGATGACATGTCCAGATGATGAATAATAGATCGAAATACTTTTAGGAGAAATAAATTTAGATAATTCTAGACATCATGTCTGTCTTATTGAAGGATAGGGTCTGGACGATGCTATCTGAAGTCGCCAAGAGAGGCGTTTATCCACTGCACGGCAATAAGTTAGGGATATACAGGATCCCGGTCGAGATTACTCAAAAGTCAGAAATACAAAGTATCCTCAACGATCTTAGAAGCTCCGGCTTCAAGATGGACACTCACGCTGACAGGATCTATGTAACCTACAAGTGGACAGAGAAAGGTGTTGATCCGGTCACAGGAAAAGAGCTTTCCACAGACCTGAATATCACTGTTGAAATCGTTACAGGAGAGGTCGTGGATCTTATTTATCAAATAAGGCAGCTGGAATATTTTGGAGACCCATACTGGATTAAAAACTATCGCCAGAAAGCAGACCAAAATGCCAAGATGGTCATTGACACTATTATTCGCAACACGAAGATAGGTGACAAGTATACCGCACACATACAGAAGGCGGAAAAATTATCGCTTGAGGCGGCGATCAAGAAGCTGGAAGAAATTACACCACTGGCGAAGAACCCCAAATCACGAAGTGCAACTGCCCTCGCCTCCACCCCAGACAATTCAGCTAGTTCCAAACCTATTGCTCCCCAAGCAGCTACTCCTGCAACTACTACTCCCGCAGCAGCTGCTGCTGGTGCTGCTGTTGGTGGTGGTGGCGGCCCAACCACTATATCGCTCAGTGGCACAGGAACAAGCTACGACAAAGTAGAAGGCCCAATTGATGTTAAGTTCAAAGAGAAAAGACAGGTAGCTGGCACCTATCA
>DATMWK010000005.1:0-11958 GCA_035562555.1 Nitrososphaera sp.
TATAAAAGCACCAAATGGAAGAAGTAATTCTGCTGCCTTCATAACTCCAAGCTCTTGGTTTTCTCCTACGAACTGCCAGGCCGGTTCACCCTCGGGAAATATACCAGCTATGGAAACAAATGCTACAAGGCAGTAGAGAGAAACGACAAGTCCAAGGGATATGAAAATCGCTCTTGGTATGTTTTTCTTTGGGTTCTTTACCTCT
The DNA here is from genome assembly GCA_035562555.1 of Nitrososphaera sp. Taxonomy (GTDB): domain Archaea; phylum Thermoproteota; class Nitrososphaeria; order Nitrososphaerales; family Nitrososphaeraceae; genus Nitrososphaera. Next base: position 206 of record DATMWK010000005.1, read on the forward strand.
TCACCGGTTTGAACTATGACCTCATATCCTTCAAATGCAATAAAGGTGAGACCCATTGCAGCCACAAGTCCACCAATACCATTTGGCATAAAGTCGGCGAAGTTACTGGTCCAATTAGGATGAAGATGCACGCTCCAAAAGCCAGCAACTATTAATGCACCTATGGTTCCAAGCTGGATGAAAGTTATGATATTGCCAGTTTTTCCAGTTTCTGAAGTGCCTTTAATGTTGATATAAGTAAAGGCTGCAACACACGCCACAGCCATTAATTTTTCAATTGGAACTATGCCGAAAAGTGGCTCAGTAACAACAAGACCAAGCGCTTCAAGCAAACTGTTTAGGAAGGAAGCAAAGCCTACCGCATAAAGGCTCCCAGCAATAGAATGAGCAAGCCACGCCATCCAGCCGCTAATAAAGGCATTAGGTCGAGGCAATCCTTCTCGCACCCAAAGATAGCCTCCACCTGCTTCTGGCATTGCAGAACCCAACTCTGCATATCCCATAGCAGTAAAGAGTGTGATTATCCCATTGATTATGAAGGCTATGATAACTGCACCGCCTGCTAAGTTTATTGCAGGTCCAATGAGAATAAAGATGGCACCAGCAATCATAGCTGCGATTCCAACCATAATGATGTCCAGTAAACCTAGCGAGCGCACCAGCTGATGCTGATGGGGATGTTCAGGAGAACTTGGAGATGAGACGTCTGATGGCTGTGCCAAAGGCAACTCCTAGAATAGTCTAGCTATGTTTGACGCTACTAATGGATATTTGATTTCCTTCTGAATTTTCTGAAATCGTTGTGAACAATATTAATGTAGGATGATGACCCACTTGCGTAATCTGCTTCTCCGAGAAAGTCACGCTATGAAAAACCATAATGATTTTTTTCTCACCTTGATGCTATACTTAAGCCATTTATAAATCCAAGTACAATCATTGATTCCAACATCCCGTAGTGCGGCCTATATGTATCGTCCATCAATAGGTGATAGTCTTTATGTTTTTTCAATACCTCTATTGATTCGATACATCAACCTATCTCACATAATACTATTTTTCATATATTCTAAAACAAATAAAGATTTTACAAACGCCTCCTAATTAGATAGAGAATTACGCTAAAACAAAATATAATTATCTACTTCGGTGAAACAGCCATATTCACAAATCATAACATGATCGTTGGCAATTTGGAATCTATAAAAACATTAGCTTCAGTCAGCTTTCTGCCACACCTTGAGCAATTTTCTTGTAGCAACCTTAAGGATAAGGTGTTGATTAATTCTCTCCGCTAATAAGGCTTGGACAATAACTGATATCTTGATCTGTTCGGCTACCTCTCTACCGGTCGCACGTCAAAGATGAACTTGATACTTACCAAAATTATCGCTACAAGCATCATCTTTCGGAATTTTTCCGGTCTATACTTCTTTCTTACCATCTTTCTTCCAATAAATGATCCAGCAAGTGCAATTCCACTGTAAAACTTCAGTTAGTTCGCCTAATCAACGTTCAAAATTTGGTCCTTGTCCTGATTCAGCTAGTACCTTGCATCTAGATGTATGCTACTAAATATAGTAGTATGTTATCTCACATTATCAGAAGACGTAGTTAGTTCCTACACTGTTCTGTATGAAGGCTGAGGGCATCTTTCTGGCTATTTCAGTCATAGCTTTTAGACCAGAGCAATGGCATGGTACAACAAATTTTGGTTTTAGTTTCTCTAATTCCTGTAGCGTTGTAGGAATTATTGGCTCAAATAATCCTCCAGACAGATGCATCCCTCCTATTACTGAGAAGATTCTATCTTGCCCCGTCAATTCTTTTGCATAATTTAGAGTATTTATAATTCCTGCATGTCCGCACCCGGTAATGACTACAAGTCCCTTATCTTTGACAGTCAAAATAATAGCCTGATCGTCTTTGATCAATGGGTCAGCTTCCATCTTTCCTTCTTCTATCTCAGAATAATGGTTAGGAAACCCTTTTTCAAACTTATTGGTCCTAGGAATTTCTCCTGTAATTAGGACTCCATCTTCAATCCACAGGCTTGGAGAATGCTTTTCAATAATTTCATATCCTGCATTGGTCAAAAGAGATCTATCTGGAGCAGGCAGATCTACTGCTCTACCATCCTGAAACTTTACTAATCTATTTCTGAATGCATCTTCATGAAGAACTAATGGAATTGTTTGCACTGTATTCATCTTTTTTCTAAGGTTGAGCAAACCACCTGCGTGGTCAATATGTCCATGACTTGAAATCAATGACTCACAATTAGATAAGTCAAGAGACAGCACATCTGCATTGTGAGAAGCAGCTAAAGCATCTAATCCAGAATCAAGTAATAGTCTATGCTTTGCTCCCTCTATGTGTAAAGTTAATGCCGCACAAAAACCATGTTCTGCTATAAGTGGTTTCTCATACCAATTCCTAGTTAAGACTGGTCGGCGAGCTACTTCAGTATTTGGCAGAAGGACATCTACATTGTTGTCAACTAGACATGTGATTTCCACCTTTTCAACTTCTTTTAAGATCATTTTCTATTGTCACATCACAAAAATTACAAGTACCTGTTACTAGGTATTTAGAAGGCCAATAAAAGTATATATCTGTATTCTGGACGGCTTGCAATAAAAGCGATGAAATTGCATATATTTGGATTGTTGTATGACAAAATGTGCCTCAGGCCAGGGGAAAGCTCAAAGAGCCACGTATCAACTGATGATGAACCGATCAATTCTTCGTAGTTCTCAAACACCATAGGAGACGGCCATTTGTTATTATACTATAATGGCTATATTGTTATTGCCTGAAGGTATATCCTGCATTCAGAATCATGTATATGACTGGATGGTGCAAGTCCTTAAGGGAGCTTATCGTCTTGGAAAAGAAGGAAGAAAAAGACCCAGAGTTGGATAACATGATAGCACAGTTGGGGGTTGCAGAATATCAGGTAAACAAATTACGCCGCATCCTTGACAGTAGACTCGACAGGTCCAACCCTGTTGTATTTTCGAAAGGGTCTTCAACATATACCTTCATATCTGGCGGTAGGAAGTACAGAATCACTATTGAAGCGGACACATTTGACGTAAGAAAGAAGTCAACAACCCGCTCTATTAGAAACGCGATGAAATCTCCAGCTTTTATTATAACCTCTACTCTATTCTCAGCAATCACTTGCGTCCTAGCTCTTGTTAGTGTGTATTGGTCCTCCCCAGTACTTGGTACCCTCTCCGACAGTGAGCTTGGCACACTAGACGCTCAGTATTCTCTGATACTAGATCGCTGTGCTGCCCATATGGGTGATGACGGTAGGCCTGATAACCCACGGAGTTTTGGAGCCCAGTATGCGGTCTGCATAAAAGCCATCATGCAATTACAGGAATTTTGCAAACTATATCACATCACAGTATGTGAAGATGAAAGGATAGGGAGAGCTTTATCCTAGTGAAGATAAATTCAGGGCGCGATGTCTGAAATGCTCTAGATGTCAAAAAATATTGAACCCATGCAGCCGCAACGCACAAGATTTAAAAACAGAGATTAAGAGTTGCCTATTCATGGTGACAAAAATATTTGAGAAATGATCTTCTCTATGGCTCCGTCAATTCTTCAACTCTGATGGCCTCTAAGATCCTTGCATTGACTTCGTCCATGTTTATGTTACCCCGTAAATACTTATTCAAATCACTTGGTGCAATTATTCCTACTGGCTTCCTTGTTTGTTCGTCTATCACAAGCAAGTGCCTAACTTTATTGCTCAACATAAGCTCTGCTGCGGTTTCAACTGTTGCATCAGGTTCTACAGTTACAATGGGTGAGGACATTATTTCTCGTATGCCTACATCTTTACTGTTTGTTCCTGCAGCGCACACACGGATAACAAGATCTCTTTCTGTAACTATCCCCATTGGCTCCACGCTCTTACTGTTCCCATCAACGACTAGAAGTGAGCTAATTCGTTTGTCATTCATCTTTTTGGCAGCTTCTTGAGCGTTTTTTGTTACATCTATCGTTTCCAACTTTGTAGACATGATCTCCTTGATTGCATTTTGCATGAATATACCTATGATTGATTGAATAATAAAAATTTTCAACAAATTACAATGAGGCTCATAGAAACGTCATTGTAGAATGCTTAGTCAAGCCCTCTATGAAAGCCCTGCCATGAGCATTTTTTGAGCCTGTTCCACATCACTTGGTTACTACCTATGTCAGGACTATGGAAAAGTTGAAGTACAATACCATGATACGACGCGAGGATTATGCGTGCAAGACCTTCTAATTCAACCAGATCTCGGACGCCGATTAACCCTGTTTGGCGGCACTCTCCAAGACTTCTTTAACGTCAGCCATTCTCTGACTAATGCCAGCATTGGATTCTTCTTTGATACGCTCGCTCCTTCTAGCGGTGCACCATGTTTCGAATATCAGACCGAAAAAAGCTGGATCCTGCTTCATATCTCACTCTTAAAGACGGCACCTTCTAATAGTTCATCAGTTGATTTAGCAGCAGAGAGGGCTTCCTTTGCAGGTTGAATCGTTGTATTTGAGCTGGAAGCAAGCGCTTTGCTCACCAAGTCCTCTTTGTCTTTGAAGTAATAATGTAGCAGGGCTTTTGTGGACTTGCACGACTAGCAATATCAGCAATGCTAGTGTCATTGTATCCTTTTTCAGCCAAAAGTTGAATTGTAGAGGAAAGTATAACATCAATTTTTTCTTCTTTCTTTGGCTTTTGCGCAGCATGTTCATAATAAGAGCACCCATATATGATATTGGTCGGATGACCGACCAAATGACAAGAGAAGTAAAGAGGAAAGGAAGTAAAGTAATCCTCTTAGGTGCTGGGCTTGGAGGACTTGCGGCAGCCGCGTTTTTAGCGAAGGAGGGTCTTTGAGTCACAGTTTATGAGAAAAGAAAATCAATTGGAGGCAGAGCTACTTCAAAAAATCTAGAGCCAAGATTCAGTTATAGTACTGTCCAAATAAATTACAGGAAAGTGATAATAGATCGACGTAAGGTGAAATCTGAAGCTAGACAATTTGAATCTTTGAAAATCTGGGAATCGTTCAAAAACATACTGCCATGGTATTTTGAAGTTTCAACAAACCATATGCCTGCCAAGTACTTAATTGCCAAACGCATACCATGTAACCTTGACCTTTCTTCTGCAAGCGAAGAAGAGCTCTGGAGCGAGAACAGTTTACTAACACAGGCTTTTTTAGATATGTGGGGAAAAATAAATGACAGAGAAATATCCGTACTTCCCCCTAAAGCAAAAGGGCCCTCTCTTATGGACCTAAGTGTCGAGCTAGCCAACCGCATGTTGGCGCATTGCAACTTCTGCCGATGGAACTGCAAAGTTGACCGTTCCAAAGGGACAAAGCATGGAACATGCCAGCTTGAGTCAACGTCGAAGATAGGCAGCTACTTTCACCATCGCGGAGAAGAACTTATCTTCAGGGGTACGATTGGCTCTGGCACAATATTTTTTACAAGCTGTAACATGAGGTGCTCATTTTGTCAGAATGGAGACATAAGTACAGATAAGGATAATGGCATTCCTATAAGTCCAAGTGCACTTGCCCTTATGGCCTGGCAGCTTAGGATGGAAGGCTGTCACAACGTGAACTGGGTAGGCGGGGAACCTACAATACATTTACACACAATACTAGGAGCGATAAACCTGCTTGATTCTTTTACCACCCCAGACCCTAGGCAGCTGGAATACATCCAATCCGTCAAGTCTGATGGCAGTCATTTTAAATCTTGGCACATAAATTCAGAACATGCTCTCTACCAAGGTCAGTTTAACTGCCCGCAGCTATGGAATTCGAACTTTTTCATGAGCCAAGAAGCTATGAATATACTTCGCAACATCATCGACGTGTGGCTGCCCGACTTTAAATTTGGTCCAGGCAAATGTGCGCTTGACATATCAAGAACTCCCTGGTACTGGGAGACTATAACTAACAACCTCAAGCTTGTGCATGAGTGGGGCGAGAACATAGTGATTCGACACCTAATAATGCCAAACCACATAGAGTGCTGCACAAAGCCGGTGTTAGAGTGGATTGCAAACAACATACCACAAGTGCCAGTCAATATCATGGATCAGTACCACCCTGACAACCTTTGCAATCCAGAGACGTCAAAATATCGTGAACGTTACATGGATATCTCACGCACTTGTTCCCAAGAAGAAATAGCCAGATCTTACAAGTACGCAAAGGAGTTAGGCCTTAATTTTGAGCCGCTATCGTATGAAAAATCTATTTTTGGCTTTTAGGTTTAGTCAGACGACCGTATAGATATACTCACATACTCACATACGCGGGGCCACATAGATTTTTTATTTTTGCTTTTTAGGCTTCATATATATGCTCTATATTTTCCTCCTCCAATTCATCTTATTGAACAGCCCATATACCATTATCATCAAGGGGCAAAGTTATTGAAGACGTACTGGTTTTGCATTAACCTTGACGCGAAATAGCGTGTAAGGCTTTCTACGCAGATCCCTCCCATTATGGAAGCGGGCTTGCCGGTGCAACTGGTTTGCAGTAACATAAAGATACCCATCGTGTGCTAGCGACAGCGTGTCTGGCCACAATAAATGGGGATCATATACTATCGTCTCCCATTCTCCATTTGAGTTTCGGCGCATGATCGAATTATGCTCATAGTTAGTCGCATAAATGCGACCCTCTGCATCTGATTCAAGCCCATCAGATGCCCCACCCTTGTCTCCCTCATTTTTGACAGTCTGAGAGATATATCGGTCATCCACGGCTTTATTTGAAAGTGCCTCTGCGCTTACGCTATAAAGCCTGCGGCCGGCAAGTGGGCAGTAATACAGCCACTCGCCGTTAGTACTAATCGCTATGCCATCTGAACCCATGTTGGCAGCCAACTTCATGGAGCCACTCTCCTGCTCTTTTACCACAAACGGCCTTCCTTCAACAATCGGCAGAAAGGTTTGAAGATCCTCCGCCTTTGTAGATGGATGATCGTTGAGTCGGCGCCAGCTTTCACCTGAAGCCAAGTCTACAACGATAATTCCATTGGGTCCATTTTGAGCAGAGTCAGTGATATATGCAACTCCTTCTTTGCCTCTCTGCAAGTCAAAGCGCACATCGTTTAGATAGGTCGTAGGCAAAGCTACATTTTGAGGGAACAGAATTTTCTTAACGATCTGATTGGTTTTCAAGTCCATACATACGAGCTTTGGTCCACCATACTTTGTTGGCTGAAACATTGGACTGCCAGTGTCAAGAATCCAAAGCCGGTCTGCGGGATCCACTACGACTGATTGCACAGACACAAGAGCACCAGCATCATCTGCTGCTAGGTCCTCTCGGCTAGTTTGGTTCATCGCCTCGTCTGGATAAGCAATTGCCTTGCCCTCTCTGACTTCAGCGACCGTGAATGAGACTTCATCGCCCCACCTTGGAAAGTTAACGAATATCCGTCCTTTCTGAGAGACTGTCACGCCAGTCGGCATTGCGTCATTAAAGTAAGCGACCGGCTCTAACATGGCTAGCCGCTGATCAGATGGCAACTGCTCAGTAGGAATAATCGTATGATCTGATTTGGATTCTGACTCGTACGGAAAGTAGTCAGTCATATGCTGTGGCTCGGTAACTTAGCTATTTATCACTATGTTAAAGACAATCCGGATTTTTATTCTGAAATTATAGTCTTAAGAATTCCGCTTCGTTAACTAAGCAAGAGGTCATGTATAGAGCACAAAGTCCCATTACCCACAGGGTAATCCTATAATCTCTTACTGAATTGGTAAAAGCTGAGTCATGTCCTTTGCGCACAATTTATTGTTAGAAAAGAGAAGAAGAATGTCGAGAGAAAAAGAAAGAGAGAGAAGAGAAAAGCTATCATAATTGACGCACAAACATATACCAAAAGTCACGTAGGTAAACGTATCGGTGCTTATAGTTTTGCTTTTTTGAGTCTTGCTAGAAAACCACTTGCTATGTATACAGAATTTTACTATTAGCTTTATAGCAATTGTTAGCTCTTTAATAGTATCCGGCTTTTCATGCCCACTATCATCTCCTATAATGAAAGTGAAGTGAAATATAATGGGTCAAAAGATGACATAAAGGCAGGATATAATGTGTGGGTTGACCTTGTTAACCCGAGTCCATTTGAGATATCAAGTATACAACAGTCCTTTCACTTAGATAATCTGGCACTTGAAGAGTACCTTAACAAATCAAAAAAGCCGCAGGTGCGAGTCGTGGACAGTCATAAGTTTGCACTTGCACTTGATATGAAATTCAAAGACGCCAAGACGCTCGTAACTGAAGGAGTACATCTTTTCGTCGGCAGAGGTTGGCTGGTTACGATCCACTCCGATAAAGTAGACCTGCAATCCAGAATTTTGACTTTGTTTAAACAAAAGAACAAGACAGTTATAGAATCGTCAATTGATGCACTGTTCTACAATATACTGGCAAGCCTGATCGACTCATACGAGCAGTTGCTTACTGCAATAGAGCTTTCGGTAACCGATTTTGAACAGAGAACACTGTATAGGCCATCGAGAAGGATGCTTGAATATCTGGACTCTCTGTCAAGACAGGTGATAATTTTGAGACGTCATTTTTGGCATATGCGCGATATGATTAACTTCCTGACTCATGTAGAAGAAGACAAAGAAGACGTGAAATATCTCAAGATAGTTTATGATGATATAAACCAATTAATCGAGTTGGTAGAATCATATCGTGATACCATTAATTCAACAAGGGAGCTATACATTGCAAATGTATCCCTTCAAATGAGCGATACCATGAAGACGCTGACAATATTTTCAGCCATCTTGCTGCCCCTGACATTTATCTCAAGCATATACGGAATGAACGGAGTCGACCTGCAGAACTTTTTCAATTTCTCAATTGGCTTTGCTATAGTTCTGGCTTCAATGGGCGCAATCACTGCAGGTCTATTTATGTTCTTCAAGAGGAAGCAGTGGATCTTGGCTGGCGCTGACCCTCTAGATTCTGGCCTTAATAGCGGAGCACACAAGGAGGATAAAACACAGTAGGCAAACCTTCAGTGACCTTACGTAATAGAAGTAAGGAGAAGAACAACAACAAGATTGCAACTTCATATAGAGTGTCCGAATCCAGTGATAAAGTTGACAAATAAAATTCTGCAAAGGAGAAGTCTGAGACTTTATTGGCCTCTGTTTGCTAATCCTTTTTAAACCAAGGTTTGGCAAATTCGACTTCATTATGAGCATGCTTTACTTGCGAATTCTACTGAGACGCGTTTTGACTTTCGACCTTCTCGATATGAGTAATATTTTCATATCAATAGAACGATTCCCTTAATTTTACTACATGGACTATACAGTTTTTAGGCACTCATTTTTCTGATTTTATATAAATAATGCGAAGGTATTACATGATTTTTGCGCTTTATAAAAATTAGTATATTCTTTTATACTCGTGCAAAGAATATTAATATATGCATATATGCACTATAACAATATGTGGTTGAATAGGAGAGAATCGAATATTCAAGAGAGAGGAGGCTCGAAGCATAATCAGTAACCTTGCTGGCAGTAATACGGGTCTAACAAATGTAGGAGCTCTGCTAGCATCTCCAGTTGGGGAAATTATGAGGGCAGATGTTGCTATCCTAGAATCGGACAAGACAACGGATGATGCCATAGAGGCAATGCAGGAAAAAAATGCACGTAACGTACTTGTTTCTGTTAGAGGTGAGATTGTAGGCATTGTCAGTAAAACCGACATTCTATTCAAGGTGACATCTCAAGGAAGAAATCCTTCCAAGGTAAGACTCCGTGAAATCATGACTAGTCCGGTATTAGCTGTCAACCCCCAAACGACTATCCGAGAAGCGCTTGCTATAATGGATAAAAAGAAGGTGAGACAGCTCATGGTTCATGCGTACGCAGCCGTCTTAGGGATGATTAACAGAGAGGAAATTTCCGAGAAAATAGAACAAATTTCGCTGTCACTTGAAGATGCAGCGTTATCTGGGACACCAGCTTGTATCATTGACACTAAGACCATAACTTACATGAAGGATACAAGCAAAGCGAAATTTCAATGCCCTTATTGCGAATCACCCTTTGACGACTCCGAAGCATTATCAAAACATATTGACAGAATTCATGAAGAAACAGGGATACTAGAGGGAGACTATCGAAAGATGGTACGCTGATCATTTGTACCACAATTACTTGTAGAGAAAATCTGTGGAGGAGGCTTCCCAGTTGACCGCTTGGTGTTAATTTTCCTAATTTTTCCCATGATCATATTTTTATTTGGTAACGGTGCGCTGAATGAATAACAGACATGAGAGATTATGGAATAGACATTGAATTGGTTAAATGTAGATGCAATAGCTTACACATTAAAGGAAAATGATTCTGGCAGGTTTAGGGCAACAATAGAGTTGAAGCAGAATCTTAATTTTGATATTCAGCAAACAAGCCAGAGACCTGATTGAGTCACACTCCTAACTCGTGTATATTTGGAACTTGACAGTCATAAAGCTTATTCCCGGTTAGACTCGAAAAGGAAAGAGTCTTCTTTTCTTCGCGCTGTCAGATGGGCGCTACTCAATATCGATGTGGATCACCGAATCAGTCCAAATGCGAACGCTCTGCGATCAATATCTATCATAAAGACCATTTACTTTAATGGATAAACAAGGCAAAGATTTTTTAATTCCATTTTATTGCTGAAAAGAGCATTTGGTCTGTTAGATCTGGCTTATTGTGACCATCTGCGATTAAGTCGTAATCTAATATAGTAGTATCGGGGTACCACTAGCGTTCAAACTCTGCTCAAGTCATTCCTGTAGATTCTGCCGAAATCTTGTCTTTTGCAATGCAACTAGAAATACTCTGTGACAAACCGTTAAATAATAACACATAAACCTTGCACAATGCAATCCTCAGGTTATGGCATCGGCACCACAAAAACAACAGGAAGAAAACAAACAAGTGATTCGTCAATTCTTTGAGCTTCTAGATCGACATGATACAGAAAGAATGGGACAATTATTGATATCAAGCTCTAACTACTCTTTTCACCCTTCTGGATTGCCTTCTATGGATTGGAACGCACACAAGCAACTCTTAGATATAGTTACCAGAGCATTTCCAGACCTCTGTCATAATATTATAGACTTGGTGGCAGAGGGAAATAAGGTAGCCGTTCGTATGAACGTTACTGGTACTCATAAAGGTGAATTTCAAGGCATACCACCGAGTGGTAGGAGTGTGTCTTTGGATGAAATGGCTTTTGTAACTATCATGGATGGCAAGATTACAGAAGGGCGGATAATTTCAGACACGATGAGCTTTATGCAGCAGATTGGAGCCGTACCTACTGATGCATATGCAGATAATAGTTTGAGGGATAGCAGGGGGAATAGTTTGAGGGATAGCAGGGGGAATAGTTTGAGGGATAGCAGGGGGAATAATACTAACAGCTAATCATAGGGCGGATGGTAACAATAATAATGATGATGATAACAATTGGCCACTACAAAAGTCTCAATAGCACGCTCTAAGAGTTCAAGCAAGCTGTATCAGACAGGGTTATGGGAGCGAGTGTCTATCTCCACCTCTGCTGCAATTACTACAGGGACTCCAAATGGTGTTGTCGCTACACCCATGGCAGTGCGAGCGTGCTGCCCAACTTCGGTACCATATAATTCCAAGATAAGCTCAGAACAGCCGT
>DATMWK010000006.1:0-24991 GCA_035562555.1 Nitrososphaera sp.
TGGCTTGTCAAATGCTAGCCTAAATACTGTCTGATTTCGCAGCGCGGGGAAAAGGCACAAGACATTCAAAAGATCGTGACATGGTGTGAAGGTTTGACTTATGGTTGCTGATAAGAAATTTTTGACGGCAAGTCCAGAATAGTCACCAAAGACAAGTAAAGCTAGTTACATGCGCAAGGTATTTGAAAATTAACGGATGCAAATACTAGTGGAGCTTGGACATAGAGATTGTAGAGCTCACGGCGATAAATCCCCGTAACGAAAATATTGTAATACAACCTTCTCGCTACAGATGCGCTAAAGTTGAAGGCCTAGGTATAGGAGCCTAATAAAGCTAGTAGATTCTATAAACATCTCATGGCATTGCAGAAGGGTAAGACATTTTACAAATCTTGATAGAGAATCAAGACGATTTTAAAACTGCGATATTTTGTATGTAAAATTAATGGGATCTGTTTAAATATTTTCCATCTTTTTACTCCACTTGATAGTTGTCTTCTACTGCAAGCGACGTCAATATCAGAATCTTAGTCATAAATGATGAGCCAGATATTCTCTTAGCAATGAGTTCCATTTTGTCAGCGCGAGGTTATTATGTCAAAATATTTGATAAGGCAGCAGCTGCTTTGGAACATCTTGCAAGCAAAACAGCTCAATATGACTTGGTAATTACTGATTACAGAATGCCTAGTGGAATATCTGGCCTAGATTTGGCAAGGTCAATCAAGAAAGATGCAAGAAAAACAAAAGTCTTTCTAATGACCGCTTTTGATATATCCTCCTTACCTCAATCTATCGAAGCATTGGAATCACGAATCGTAGACGAAGCTCTAAAAAACCGATTTCAAACGAAAAATTAAATTCCATTATTGAAAAGAACTTCTTGCATAATAATCATTAGCCTTTGGTACTAGTATTTCCCGCGGCTTAACTTGGTCTATATATATACCAAGATAACTAGTCTGAGATGTGAAAAGACTGTCCTGTAGTGTCAAGGTGAGGAATAACGAGCAGGTCTAATGGCTTTTCCAAAAGAGATGACCATGCTCGTAGACTAGTAAATGCAGACCCTGCTATGATTCTAAACGCTATCAAAGGCTCTAACTATCAAGAAGACAACCTTTTTGTATAGCCATGTCTTGGGCAATTTGAAGAGTTTTATATTGAATCTTGCAAAGATTCCATCTTAGAGAGAAACGAAGTGTTTATCCTTGTTACTTGCTATCAGCAGGTTTCTGCAGTAAGAAAAAAATTAGACCAAGGGGGGATTGATGTGGCAAGATAAGAAAATGACTGTACGTTATTAATCATTGATTCTGAAGCAGCATACCAGCCAGCTTTGGAAGAAGCCTGGAAATATCGTGTTAATAATTTAACAGCAATGATGACAAACCAAGTTAGAGTACATGATAAGGAAGGGATCACAATCCTTGCTGTTCTGGGTATATTTGTTCTAAATAAAAGAATAGGCGACTCTTCTTTTATATGTGAACATCAATGCCTCTGAGGTTCGATTCTAATGTTAGACCCTTTTGTTTCTATCATAAGGACGATTTTAACGCTCTACAAGAAGAAAGGGAAAAGGATATGCAGTCATCATTTGAATAAATTGATTGTATCTCAGCGATGATAAAAAGAAGTACCGAGTCGGGCTAATGCTCTTTCTGTCTTCTACTGTCTCCGCTACTTGTAGGTTTTAGAACTATTCTCCTCATCGATCATTTAGCTAACCTTTAATTATTCAAGGTGGCTTGGTCATCCAAAATGCTGCGCAACTAGTGTGCTACTGGTCCTTCGACAAGTTTTATTACCTCTTTCGTAATTCGTCACATACAGGGTTCCGCTTAAGTGAAGTACCAGATAGTCAGGAAACTGGGTTCTGGCGGGTTTGGCAACGTATATGAAGTCCAGGCTAGCGACGGTAACGTCTATGCTATGAAGCTACTAAGAGATGTTGGTACAAACAACAAGCATAGGTTTGAAACTGAAATCAAGATACTTGCTCAGCTAAACCATCCAAACATCGTTAAAATCATTGAATGGAACCTAGGCGGTGATCCTCCTGATTTTAGCCCATGGTATACCATGGAGTATCTTCGCGGCGGTTCACTTAGAGACCATATGGAAGATAAATTTAAAGATGCTTATGTGTTTCACAGAAATTGGAGCATCAATACCGTAATTCTACCAGCTTGCCATGCACTTGCACAAGCTCATAGTGCCGGGATATATCACCGAGACTTGAAGCCTGATAATATCATATATACAAGCAATGACAGGGCACACATAAAAATAACTGATTGGGGACTTGGCAGAGACATAGGAAGAAAGTCGATTGCTCTTACAGCGTCCCTAGGCCAGATAGGAGGCACACCCGGTTACTGTGCTCCTGAACAGTGGTTCATGTTTGATGTGGTAGATGGACGGGCAGACATTTACTCTTTAGGAGTCATATTTTATCAAATGATGACAGGGAGGATGCCATCCATGTATGATGAAAGAAATAGCAGTCTGAAAAGATCAAAAGTTGTAGATGCGCCTTCCAGGTATCATCCCACTATTACTAAAGAACTCGACATGTGCATATTGAGGATGCTTGAGTTGGAGGCTGAGAAAAGGTACAAGTCAGTATGGCATCTAATCTCTGAAATAGAATCATTTCCTGATGCTAGATATTACTACTAGAAGCCAGCCTTTAATGATCTTTTGTTACCTTTTCCTACGGTTGATTTCTCATTCGCATGGACATCTGAATCCACTTCTATATGTTTACCAAAAGTGCAGGAGATCCTGTATCGGCGAATAAGAAGGTCTTGTCGTTCAGTTCACTGCAATTTTTTGATCTCCTTATGCCTGCAGACATTTTGTCGTCGTATTAAGTTATATTTATTTAGCGAAACCTGTAGTTGGTTATTTTTATAATATATCTATGCAATAAGGTTGTGCTCTTTATTCATGGCAATATCTTGTGCAACTTAGCTATTGCTTTATTTGATTACTACTGCAACCTAACTTAAATCGCTCAGTTGAGCTATATGGAATGAACTTTGAATATTTTATGCACTTTTTGGCTGTTAGACAAAATCCACGGACGCTATGGGGCATACACAAAGCTTTATGGCTCATAGGATGCATGCGTTTAATGCAGTTGATAGGAAAGTGTGAGCAGTGTGGATTGACAAATATTGAAGTAAAGCCTACAAAGATTGATAATAATAAGACAAGAACTTTATGTAACCAATGCAGGCCCGCAGACGGAGCGTATGCGTATTAAGGTTCAGCATAATATACGTTGAAATTCAAAAGCGTCCAACTATAGATCTGTTTATTTTATTTCTAAAATTAGAACCCTGCCTTTTTTAATTTAGAACCACAGTTGGGGCATGCTGCCTGATTATGTTTAGTCCCGCAATTTATGCAAAAATAGTTCACGCCTCGCTTTCCAGAACCCTGAGCCGATCCAAAAATACTCCATGCGTTAAGACCCATTTTTCTCATCTGTCTCTGCCTGATGAAGTAGTTGATGCTGAGGAAGAGCCCTATTATGGCAATAATATCTAATGGAAATGGAAGGAAAAAAGCAAGGGCAAAGCTGATAGCAATAGATATTGCTACCCACATTACTTGGACTGTAAGAAATCTTTTGACATTAGGATCCAATGAATATAATTGGTTGTACACCCTAAAAAAATGTTTTTGCAGTTTGCTATTAAAGGTCTTGCCTAGGCATATGGTTTAAGCTATTTGAATACTCTATTCAATTATCGCAGTCATAGTGGTAAGCTCAATCCTGTGATATTCAGCTTATAAGCAAGGAAGCAATTGTTTTTCTTTTTTGTCGAACTGGATGGTGAGTGATTTGCTTTTGTGGTTGTAAATCCGTTATCCTATGCTCAAGTATCTTCCACCTTCGAACCACCAAACTCCTAATAGTTTTGATCAAGATGACGAACAATATTTGATTAAATGGTTGATTGCTTTCTAAGCATTCGACTATTATTATTATTTTACACTATATATCTATGAAAATTGAAGTTTGTAAATTTATTAAGCATCAGCCGGACCGATATTCTTTAAAATTAAGACCTTCCTCTATAATGGAATTGAAATGAAATTCCTCTTCGTATCCCCTGAAGCCTTAAGCATTGACCTTGCCTACGTCATACGGCAGGAGGGCAATGATGTCAGGTTCTACATACAAAGCGTGACGGAAAAAGACGTAGGCGATGGCTTTGTAGATAAGGTCGATTCCTGGGAGGACCATACAGGCTGGGCAGACGTAGTTGTTTTTGACGATATTGGATTTGGCAAGGTAGCGGAGAAACTGAGAGCTGAAGGCAAGAAGGTGATAGGAGGAAGCTTATATACAGATAAGCTTGAAAATGAAAGAGAATTTGGCCAACAGGAGCTTGCAAAGGCGGGTGTCTCCGTGCTTCCAAGCTGGAATTTTTCGAATTTTGATGATGCCATACAATTTGTACATGCAAACTCTGGCAGATATGTCATAAAGCCTAGCGGGAAAGCACAGAGCGAAAAAGAGTTGCTTTTTGTAGGTCAAGAGGCTGATGGCAACGACGTGATTAATGTCCTTGCGCATTACAAAAAGAATTGGTCAAATAAAATAAAGGCTTTTCAACTGCAGCAGTATTCCTCTGGCGTAGAGGTAGCTGTAGGCGGATTCTTTAATGGAAAAGAATTCATCGGACCTGTAAACATAAACTTTGAGCACAAGCGATTGTTCCCTGGCAACATTGGCCCCAGTACGGGTGAGATGGGCACTCTCATGCTATGGATACAAAAAAGCAGGGTTTTTCAACTAACGCTTGAAAAAATCCAACAAAACCTTGCCAACTCAAACTACTCCGGCTATATCGATGTCAACTGCATCGCAAACGGAACTGGCATATATCCTTTAGAGTTCACGTCACGCTTCGGATATCCTACATTGTCTATCCATATGGAAGGAGTCACCAGCAAATGGGGTAAATTCCTATATTCTATCTCGTCTGGAGAAAAGGTGGAACTAAAGACAAAAAGCGGATTTCAAATTGGGATTGTCATAGCTGTCCCGCCATTTCCATTCAATGATGATCGAACCTTCCGAAAATTTTCTGAAGAAGCCACCATACTTTTTAAAACTCAGAACCTAGAAGGAATTCACCTAGGAGAGGTAAAGAGAGAAGGCAACGATTGGCGCGTTGCTGGGAGGTCGGGCTATTCGCTTGTGGTTACCGGTTCCGGTAACACCACTGCAGAGGCAAGCAAGCAGGCATACCAGAGAGTAGCAAACATCATGATACCAAACATGTTTTATAGGACAGACATTGGAAGCGGATGGGTTCGAGACAGTGATCTGTTGCTTTCGTATGGCTATCTACAGTAAATAACACAGAGAGAGAGAGAGAGAGAGAGAGACACATACGCCTATGCGCACACGCGCACACACATGTACAGCCGCCGATGCCCAAATATCCTCCTATGCGCGTACAACAACAAAAATAAGAAACGTGCGTAATATTGAAGCTAAAAATTTTGATCTTGAGATAAGCTACGACAGAACGGTGGAAGGTGGTACACACATATGCTTGATGGGGTCGAGCCAATTTTTATCTCCTAAAGGTTGGAGAACTTCGACTACTATTTTTTCAAAGGATTCAAAATAAAAGGTAGACTAAATCTTCGCCAACCTATGCGCTCTTAGGTCAATTTTTTGAAGCTCTTATCAAAAACTCTCCGAGGCTAAGGGGAGCACCACAGGTTGTGCAACGGTTGCTTGATTGACTCAAAATCTCTTTTACGGGGCGCAACACTTTCATCTTGTACACTGTGGAACTGCATTTGTCACATACAACGCTTACAATCATACGCACTGATAATTCATCTATAGGTTAATACGGGTACCCTAAAGGAATGTTTACCAGATGTTCAGATAGTGTTGGCTACCTTGACAAGCCTGTTAGCAATAAAGCCTAATACTTTTGACTACATATCTTTTGTATCAGTCGTAATAATGGATAAAGTGGGAAATTCTTTTGATAGTTAATAACAACAGCGACGAGGACACAATATTTGAAGAAATCTTATGAAACCATAATTATCACCACCATCGTTGTCGTCGTCCTCTGGGATGCCTAAGAGCGAGATAGTGTATAGAGAGAGTGGATGGGTATATTCCTATCCTAAGGTCAGATCCAGTGGTATACGCAAATGGTGTTGGAAAGAAAAACATATACACACACATTGATAGCAAAGGAAGGAGGCAGGGGGCAACGCATACAAGATGACTACACACAAAGAGTTATACAGTTTCTAGATAGACCTATACAAAGAGCTTGAGGAGTTCTTTTTAATCTCTAACCTCAGCTGGAATCATCCAAATTATATTTTTACTAGCCCCTGAGGCATCCTAAGATAAAGCCTGCAGCAAAGCTGCCAGTCAGTGGAACTCCAAAGTTCATCATGGTTGGCACTACTTGGCTATCCATTACGGAAGAGGCATAGCTTGCGCTGCCCAACGAAAAATCTGTAATAGCCTTGTTTGACACGGATGCGATCCTCTCCCAGTCGACGCTTATCAATCCCTTGTAGTTTAGGTATGCCAAACCCGCTAATAAGAGGCCGGCTATGCCAAGTATGATCTTTATTCCCTTTTTCACTGCATAACCTATTAAGAATCCTGAAATGCCACCTGAGGAAACAGAAGTCAACATGAAACCAATATCCGTTGCCAAATCAGTTTCTTATTTTTGGAATTACTGAAAAGATCGAGTGACAAATAGCCAAGACAACTATGTCTATCATACCTGACATATATAGCCTGTCAGGAAAAAATGTAGCGTCAGCAAATTAGAAAAGTTATAAATAAAAATAATAAAAAATTTATGGAGCTCTATTTGCCCAAGTCACAACAGTAAATGTGCTTACTGCTGAGCCGACTATACCGGCTAAGATAGATCCCAGTATGGCTTGGTTTACAACGATCTCGGGAAGTATACTTCCTAGCCACGACACTGCATTTGGCACCATTAGGTATCCTGCTGTACCTATCGTAAAGCCTATTGCCCAGAAAATAAAAATAGCTAATGCTCTAGACATTCTCCACGCCTCGGTAGGTCGCAGCTCCTGTGCGATTCATCGATGTGGAATCTGCACGATATTATTAACTTTGATGGTTAATTTTTCTCGAGCTCAGATTATCCACCGGAGCGTTTATAAAATACCGTGACGGAACAATAAATCCGATTTAAAAATCTTCTACCAAATTCTGGTGTAAAGATAATTTAGAGCTAGGTTAAATTTATGAAACATTGAAGTATAAGTTGTATCGGTTATATTCCTACAAGGAAATGATTTTCATGATACTTCCAGAACATTCACTTAGAAGTATGCTTGAAGGGTACGGCATAGTAGAAGATTCGCTGTCCAGTGTGAGAAGAATAATGCCCTTAGGTTGCGCTGCACGGAGGGAATAGCTATGGAAAAAGGTGTCACTCTTCTTGCTAATGGTGTAAGAAATGATGAGGCTTTCAAGTCGTCATGTCCCGAGTGCAGTTCGCATATTATATTTGATGTATATCATGGTGAATATATATGCCAGTCTTGCGGCTATGTCGTGCTCGAGAAGATTGACTACTGCGGACATGAAACTCATTCTAACAATTCCGATGAGAGGCTCAAAAATTTGCGTGGCAGCGGGCAAACTAGTTCTCTGCTCATGAACTATGGACTTCAGACCGAAATTAGCATATCAGATAAAGACTATAACGGCAAACCGATCAATTTCGCCAATGCTGAACGCATTGCATGTGTTCGCAAACTGCACGCTCGACTTAAGGCATCTTCTGAAGAGAGGAGAATTTCTAGGGTGCTTTCGGGTATAGACAAAATATGTTCAAAGTTGCTGCTTCCAAGGTCGCTATCAGAGACTGCGGCCAAGACATACAGGAGCTATTCTTCTAAAAACAATACGAAGGGAATGTCAGTCAATGGTAATGCTATCGCAGCCGTGTACCTCGCATGCAAGCAGACGTGTATTGCAAGAGGACTAGAAGAGATCGTAGAGTCGACCGATTTTTGCAGTAACAAAAGGTCATCTCTTAGAATAGCATTCCGGTGTTACAAGAGGATGGCAATGTGCATGACGAATGTTATAGAATCTGAAAACATCAGGTGTCAAAGCGAAACCTTTGATCACGTCATACCTCTGGAAAAATACATTGCCAAGATTTCAAATAAGGCTAGAATTGATTGGCGAATTCAAAAATTGGCGTTGGAAATTGCCCGCCAGACTGAGGATAATATACTATTGTCGGGTAAAGATCCAGTTGGAATCGCTTCGGCATACTTGTATATTTCCGCGTGTCTTTGCGGCTATCGTCTGTATCTCACAGACATTGCCAATTTTTCACAAGTGACGGAAATCACCATTAGGACAAGATGCAAAGAAATCCTCTCTAGCTTCAACCTTGAAGT
Source organism: Nitrososphaera sp. (assembly GCA_035562555.1). GTDB lineage: Archaea > Thermoproteota > Nitrososphaeria > Nitrososphaerales > Nitrososphaeraceae > Nitrososphaera. The sequence continues at coordinate 8,473 of DATMWK010000006.1, forward strand.
GCGAGTAAGAGCTGCTGGCTGCAGTAGTGTTGCATGCTAGGGAAGATGATGAATCTTTATAATTTTGCGTTCTAGAGCGTTGCCTGAGCCTGTAACTCACTTTGAAGGAAAATGCAAAAGGGATCACATTTTCAATACCCAGGTATGTCGTCATTAGTGATGATAAACTATTGCAATAAAGTTTGATATTCAATGATCGCGACAATTTTTTTATTGCTTTGAAAAAACGATTGCAAAAGCTTAGGAGAGTAGAAGTGCAGTTGGATAACTTATAGAACTAAGCAATATGGGTGACTGGAAGACAAATATGAATATTGCTATTGCTACGGAAGAGGACTTTGCAAATTCCTGTAGATATTTTTTTAGTTCGCTGTAGCGGTTTCTGATAGTTACTTCTGTGACGCCCGCTGCAATCGAAAGCTCTTTCTGTGTCTTAGTTTCTCCTGCTTTGAGACAAGCAATATAGAGCACTGTCGCGGCAATTCCCATTGGGCCTTTCCCTGCAGATATCTGCATTGCAATAACGTGGCGCATGATGTTTATTGCCGTCCTCTTGGTCTTTTCGCTGAGACCTACCTTATTTGCAATACGGGTTATGCACCTTATATGGTCTATAGCAGGAATCTTGGGATCAAATGTGTGCACAAGAAGCCTGTAGTCACGTGAAATTTTCTTTCGTGGTACATTGCTGGCAGATGATACTTCGTTAAGGGTCCTTGGTGTCTCTAATTCGCGGCAGGCGAGATATACTGAAGCAGCAAGAACGGATGAAACCGTCCTCCCTTTTATCAGGTTAAACCTGGCTGCTTTTCTATAGAAATAGGCTGATTTTTCAACTATTGAATCTGGCAATCCCAAGCTATCCTTCAAGTGCTCAAGGACCGGCAGCGCCTGCTTCAAACTCCTGTCATTTGCGGTTTGTATCCTAAAGTCCCATACCCTTATTCTGTCAAAGTTGAAACCCGCTTCCTTTGAGTCTTTGTAGTTTCCTATCGTTGTGAGGAGCCCTTTATTATACCGAGCGAGCGAAGTTGCACCACCTATACGGCATTTGCGATAAAAGTCATCGACACTAAATGCTCGCCATTCTTGTATTGACGAACTTTCTAATCTATCAACGACCACACCGCAACGGCTGCAAATAACTTCGCCACATTCATGATCCGTCACCACGACCTCGCTCCTGCATACGGAGCACACAAGTGGTCCTTGCATTAAGGTACTTTCTTGTAGGAAGGCAGACACCTATAAACCATTATCTCACGCCTGAAAATCTATATTATCTTTAAATAATGATAATACAGAATGGCAGATCTCCTCTATCGTTATCTTCGACCCACTCTAAGTTGATACGCCCGAAAGACGGAAAATTAATCTAAAAAGTACCGGGCTAGTCAGTTTTGGCCTCGTCGGACAATCACCAATAAGATATCTGTCGATCCATTGGCGCGGGATGTAGCATAAAAATTTTTGAAATTGGGCTAATATGTTATTTGAGCAATAATCCTATCAGGCGGCGGTTATTTAGAACGCGCTTAGCAGAGATCTGGCTCTTCATGGTCAGCCAGGTTTTGCTATATGGCATACAGACTCCCTTCTCTGTTTAGAGAATTTGACACAATAAGGGCTCTGATAGCCGTAAATCTGAATCACCAAAACAAACTCGTCTTATAATGGACCTTATTAAGCGTTCCCCCGCTACTATAATTTATTTTCCGATTGTATTTAAAAAATATAAAAAATTTCACAGTTCTGATCGCTGATGCTCATTAATTTAGAAAGATAATTAGATATCATAACTTAAATTATACTGATAATAAATACGAATATGACACTGGAGGATTCACTTGGGAATGGCGTCAATGCACTCAAAGCGAAAAATGTAGAATTCGTCCAGTTGAGATATACTGACGTTATGGGCAGGTTTTTGGCAAAGTATGTCGTTAATGATGCAGGAGATCCCTCCGAGCAGTTACGCAAGGGCGTAGCAGTGGATGGTTCGTCGGTTACTGGATTCTCAAAAATAAATGAATCCGATCTCTTGCTTATTCCCGACCCGTCAACCCTCCGGCTAATGCCACTGGCCGATTACAAAGTCGCCACAGTAATAGCAGATGTCTATGAAGGTTTTGGCAAAGGTAGGCTGGTTAAAGACCCACGGTATGTACCTCACGCCTTGGAGGAAGATCTGAGGGGCCAAGGCCTGATGTGTCAAATCGGCCCTGAGGTAGAGTGCTTTGTTTTTGAAGACATTCATTTAGACAACAATGGAGGAGTCGTAATCCAGTCATCAGAAAGGACTGGAAAGTACCCTATTCGCAGAAAGCATGGCTATGATGCACCTCCATTCCAGGACTCCTTGCTTGAGCTACGATTTGAAATTGCTAGAATTCTGAACAACAATTACTCAATTAAGGTTACTAATCTTAACCATGAAGTTGCAAGCAGCGGTCAGATAGAAATCAATTTTATGCATAGTACAATTACAAACGCAGCAGACAATGTACAACTATACAAAGATGTTGTCCGAAGCTTGGCCAAAAAGTATGGTAAGGTTGCAAATTTTATGCCCAAGCCAATCTTTGACGAGAATGATCCAACGAGCAGCGAAAGCGATAATGGTTCTGGGATGCATGTAAGCATCAGCTTATGGTCAGGAGGGAGCAACATATTTTACGACCCTAATGACCACTACTCAGAGCTAAGTCAGACCGGACGATACTTTATTGGAGGACTGCTAAAGCATGCATCTTCATTAGCTGCGTTGGTGGCCCCAACTGTAAATTCATACCATCGACTGGTTCCAGGCTTTGAAGCACCAGTGTATGGCGCGTGGTCCGGGGGAAATAGGTCGGCAATTTTGAGAGTACCGGTCAATGATAAGGGCACTGGAAAATCAAAACGAATAGAGTTCAGGGCTCCTGACCCATCTGCCAATCCTTACCTTGCTTTTTCTGCAACAGTTGCTGCTGGACTTGACGGCGTCAAAGAAAAGATTGATCCAGGTGATCCGGTTAATGAGGACATTTACAAAATGTCTGATTCAGCACGGAGAGCTTTGGGAATAAAGATGCTTCCTCGCGCATTGCAAGATTCGATCGAGGCGCTAAAAAATGACAAGGGCTTCCTCAAGCCATACTTCTCTAATGAATTGATAGATACCTATGTGGAACTCAAACGCGATGAGATAGCATTTGCGACATCGTCTAAAGAGCGCCAGTTCATCATTTACTATGACATCTAGTCCTCTGTTGTATTATGATATCTTTGGATTACCCAGATTGGTAGAGTTGTATTGTAATGAACCCCCAATCATATATCTATCCTCTATTTGCTTTCTAATAGTTCCCTCGGCAACTTGAATCAGACGAAGTATGAAAAAGCTTCACTCATATCGGTCTTGTTATCGACGTCGCTTTCTAAAATACGCTTTCTTATGGATTAGCAGAGAGAAAAAGTGAGAGACACACACAAATATAGTATATATTACGCAATCCAAGTTCTATTTCTCCTAGTTTTTACTGTGGTGCAACAGCAGACCCTCCCAAGCCTGACTTTGCGCGTTTAGCCAAAAAGGTTATTGCCTCAAAATTAGAGATAAACTGATGAGTTGCAAATTCCTATCAATACAGTCATTTCATTTGGTGTCTTAATTTCTGTCGTTGGAGCTTCATTTTATTACGTTTCTGCTACCGACGCAGCACAACCATGGCTTGGGATAGAAGGGAGCAATGTTACGCCAGCTATCGCACAAACACTTGGTCTGCAGGAATCTGCCGGATTTTTAATTTTTTCTGTCGAACCATCGAGCCCAGCAGAGGCCGCTGGATTGGAAGGGGGCGACAGAGTTGTAACTATCGATGGAAGGCCGGTAGTTCTTGGAGGAGACGTAATAATAGCTGTTGATAATATTCAAATTGAAGATGCTCAAGATATAGAAGCTCAGCTGATTCAAAAGTCAGTAGGAGATGTTGTTGAATTTACCGTAATCCGAGGAAGCTCCACAGTACAGTTTGAGGTTAAACTCGGTGCGAGATGACTAAGCTATAAACCGTACCCAGCCATTAATGAAGAACTTTTTATTAACCTCTGGTTTTTAATAAATCTCTTTTTATAATCAAAAAATTGATTGGAAAACCTCGTTGCCACGCTTGTGCACAGATCAAAAAATATGGATAGCTCTTTGGTGAGGAGGAGGAAGAGCAGTATCTAGCTAATCCCATTGTTGCCTATAACTAATGACGGCTTTTTAAAATAGACATTTGGGATTCTTTTTTCTACCATCTGATGTCGCCTTATAGCTTGATCTGCGAACGCTAGTTATTAAAAAGGTGTGCTTGAATGAAACAAAATACAATACAACGAGCGAGATGTGGCTTCGGAGTAGCAGTCGCGACACTAACTAAAAAAATCTGCTCAGAAAGCCGGTTGTGGCCCCTCCTGAAAGCAGGTCGCCTCCTATAAAGAGCCCTATTGACGCTGCCATTGTCAACACCCACACGATCTTGTTCCATCCAAAAATCTTCTGGCCGTCGAGGCCCATGAAAGGTATCATGTTAAAAAAGCCAATCCAGCCATTAAACCTCACTCCAACTAGCAGAATAGGGCTTGCAGAGTCAATAGAAGCAAGTATTAGATACACGCATAGGAAGCCTGTGCCCATTGCTAGGTTAGTGAGAGGTCCTATCAATGAGACCTTGCCGTTGCGAGCCGCACTGAGATTGCCGCTGATCATGACTACTCCTGGCGCTATGAACTTAAATGGAAAAAATGGGAGAGCCGAGATGGCCGTGACAACTGCACCATATAACAATACTCGAAATTCTGCCCAAGCCCTGTAAAATTGCGCAAGAAATTTGTGTCCTAACTCATGTATAAGGAATGCGCTGATAAAGATAGCAAGAAAATCCCATCTAAATTGGAACCTGTACAAGGACATGCCAACTGCTGCTACCAGTGCCGTCGCTATTGCTAAGTGAAGGATTTCAGTCTTAGAGAAGCGCAGATAAATCGTCTCGTACAGTGAAGATCTAATGCGCATTTGAGGAGAAGCGCCTTTTCCTTCCATACGCTCTAGAAATTCACGATCCCTCCCCGGTTGTGCAAGGTAATCCTGCAGAAAAAAGCAGTTATGGTGGGGGGGCAACCGATGAGTAGAGCAGAAGGTCTCTTTGCAGTAGCGGCATTTGAAAGGCAATGATTCACTTATGCCACATAAATCACAATGCATCTAACGCAATGTACCGTACGCATTAACCCCTATTAAATGAAGAGGATCACTGTTACCAATTCATCTATGTTCTTTCGTCTTTTCATCTATTTTTCTAACAAAGAGCTATATCGTCTGTAACCTTCCCTGAGCTTCTCATCTTAAACCATTTTGTGGAAATGCAAATGGTTCTTTCTATTATGAAATGTGTCTCGAAAAACCCGGGATTATGGCCATAATATCAAATTACCTGCGTCCTCTCACTTTCATGTGCTAGTTTTTTGGATATATTCCTCCAACAGGATTTGATTCATAGATATCATATTTCCCGCTGCGCTCATCACTTGCGCTTAGAATCGCCAGCTATTGGATAAAGAGAGAGATATATATCTTATCGACTCTTGACCTCATGTTTAAAATGCTACTCCCCTACTATTACGTCTGAATGGTGCTCTGCATAATGCCTGTCAGCCTCATCTTTTGTCAGGAATTCCTTTGCGCAGTCCTTGCATCGGAACGTCCCGGATTCATACTCAGACATCTGCCTGGAGAGAGATTAAACGAGGTTCATAATATATAGCTATAACCATCTGTTTTATTAATTCATGGAACTATACCCCATGTGAGCGGAAGTGAAAATTGATTATGAACTTCTAAATTCAATCTGTGAGGAAGTTATTGCAAAGCACAGATCAATTAGGTGGACAGCAATAGTAAATAAGAACGGCGTCATACTCACACAGAAGGCCAGAAAGGAAGCAAAGCTTCTACTTTCCGAAGAAGAGAACGAAGAATATGCTGCAACAGCCATCGCTAGACAAAAGACAAGGGGCAAGTTTCAACCCAAGATCGGCAAGATTGTATATTCATTTGGCCGATACGAACTACTGCACCGCGCTACCATACCAATAAACGAAAACTTTTATCTGTTAATAAGTTTGGAGGTGGGAGAAAAGAATTTCGACTCAATCATAATGGACAGGATCTTACCAGTAATAATCAAAAATAGAAGCCGCTTTGCCACTACGGATGATTCAGTATGATCTCCGTGAGGCTTATGTGTGTTCAACTTGCTTATCTGCGAGCTAGAGGAGAAAAGAAAACAGCTAGCCGTGAGAACTCTATAATAATATTATAGATCAGACCGGCCTACCGATGCTAGGTACTTTTAATTCGGCGCATAATCTTTCTTTGTCGGTGTGATTAACTCTACCTATCTGACTAACCACCTGTCTATCTGAACTTGCCTTCTTTTCACATCAGTCTGTCAAGATATTCTGGGTTTTCTTGTAGCGCCTTTTTATATGCCTTATTTGTCAATCTGTCCGCCTCTCTATTCTCTTCCCTAGGTACCCACTTGATCTGAATATCTTGAAATTTGCTCTTGAGTAGAAGGACCTGTTTGTAAAGGGAGATTATTCTTTTTGCCTTGACCTTGTAATCGCCTGTCAGCTGATTGACTACAAGTTGAGAATCGCTCTTGATCTCTACCTTCGCTGAGGCAAGATCCTTTTCAAGGAGCCACTGTAATGCTTTGACAAGGGCTGTATATTCTGCAACATTGTTTGTAGAGTCCTCGGAGAAAGGCTTTCCCACGACGCCGTAGTCACTATAAATGGTTCTGCCTCCGCTTTTGACTATAAAACCGTAACATGAGATGCCACCTGGGTTTACCGGCTGACAGAGGCCATCAAAGTAAACTTCTATCAACAGAAATTAATATAGGCGGCCCACAGATATGTCTGTGTCGTCTAATGGATAGAAGCGTAGATTGTCTCGTCGCTACCATATTCAGCTGCTGATCAGAAGGCTACGTTCAAGTTCAAGACTTTTCCCGTTTGCTATCTGAGACCAAGGCCTGTTATAGAGGTATGCGGTTTTGATTTGCTACTTGCTCACCAGCTATAAATGTCAAGACCGTCCACTCTGAGAACCATGAGACATTTACTCGAGCTAGTCCTACAGTTAAAGATCAGTCAATAAACGCGAGACGTGATATTGCCATATAGCTGCTGACAAGCTGTGTTGCAAATATAGTAAAATGGCAATGGATCCATTGGATCCAAAAAGCCTCATAGAAGCAGAACTGACCACCATGCTCGGCTTCAATTTCAATATATGTATGTATTTTGTCGATTAGTTTGCCCAATCACACGAAAAAGCCATTATAGCGAGCTTTCCCTATGATGCGACCACTTTCCCTATCTCTATAAATGCTAGTCGAGTATTTTGGAACATATCCTTCAGGCCTAACAAGATGGGGAGTTCCATAAATACTTGCTAAAATGTATTCGTAGCGCCAAAGAACGTATCTCTCTTGATCTGTCATAAGCATCTTGATGGGAACAGAGTATTCTGTCGTGCCATCTGCTAATAGGGTATTGTCATGCCAAAGAGGATACTTTGACCATTCAGAATCAACTGAGTTGGGCCTATTCCTAGTAAAAAGTATAGAGGGCCGATATGCAATTATCACGCTGAAGATAACCATCGAAAGTCCAAGAAAAAAGTTCATGCTTGCACCCATGCTGACAGCTGTTGGGGTGTACAGTGTCCATGTATATTTTACATTTCCAAGCCAAGCCTCGCCGGGCTGGGGCTCAGAATAGTATGGCAGTATCAAAGAGTTGTGTACAAGCACTATCCCTAAGATGCATATAACCGTTGGAACAATTCCTTTCCATATTACCGAGAGAGCTATACAAGAAGCAAACGCGATTGCTACTATTTGGATAGCGTTTATATTTTCCTGAAAGAAGAACTGAAATGTCGAGGGAAAAAGGTGCAATAAGAAGAGGACAACGATGCAGACAATATCCATCATGATTAGCTTGCTTTTATTTCTTTGAAACCAAAGATTGGCTCTGTCCATTGCTTTGTTGGTGGCCCCCCTGTTTGGCCTAGAGGAATTTCTCTCTCCTGTAGCCATAATACTACTACTTGTACCATATGTAGCATCCATTTGCATTAAGCGTTACTGGATCGTAACCTTTTTTTTATGCAGTCTTCGAGAAACAACCATCTTGCCTCCATTTGGAATCTTTAGAAAGAAGTCTAGTGATATTGCATCAGCTGAGCACTCCGTTCCAACGCCTATTAGCGACACAATTTCAATACAGCAGGCACAGGATTTGCTAAAGAGCCTTGAAGCTGCAAAGGTGAAAGAACTTTGTGCCTCTCTTACCCCAATTAAAGAGTCTGCATCAGAATCCCTCAAGGTTATCGAAACACTGGCAAAAGACATGAATCAAGAAAGCATCAAGCTTGAGGGCCTGGAGCAGAGGCTGAAATCCGTGGTTGAACATTCAAAGACGGCGGTTGTGTCATCGCTCAAGCGCGAAGCATCTTTAGAGCTTCCCTCTCCTCAATCTGCAAGTGATGCCAAGAAATTCAAAGAAAGGTTCGAGAACATGATGAAACGCTTTGGAGAAGTCAGTGGATCGCACAGTAAGGTGCTTAATGTCTTTATGAAAAAACACTCAGGAAAGATGAAAGATGAATTTGAATTTCTGACCAAACTGTTGAAGGATACGAAAGTGATAATTTCAGAATTCGATAGAAACCGTGAGCCCATAGTGAAATGTGAAAATATATTAAATACTGCTCTGCAAAAGATATCCTCTATCAAATTAGCTGAGTCTTCAGCAAAGAACATCGAGAAGGAAATTGAAGATATAAATGTAGAGCTAAAAAAGCTGGAGAGCCAGCTTGCTGCAGCGAGTGGCTCGAACGAATTTCAACAGGCGTCCATCAGAATGCGTGACAGAGCTGAGCTAGAAAAGCAACAAGAAGAATTTCATGCGAAAATCAGAGATCTCTTTTCCCACTTATCAAGAGCATTTACGAAATACTCTTACGGCCTCACGAGGGAGACAGAACAGCGTCTTAAGATTATGTTAGATGAGCCGTGGCAGATACTCTATCAAAAAAATTTTGCGCCCTACTCTTCCATTTTGTTCGATATTCGAAGATCAATAGTTAGCGGCCAAATTCAGCTTAAAGATTCTGACAAGGTATTGCAATACTTAGACACCATACTGGAATCCTTGCCTGATCTTGAGCATAAGGCCCAGACAATCAAGGGAGAAATTGATTCGGTTCGCCAGCTCAATATAGAAATAGTTTACAAAGTGAAAGATCTTGAACAAAAGATTATGCAGCAGACTGAAGCACTGGCGAGAAGTAAGCAAGATTTGGAGCGCGAAAGGCGGCACACCAAGGATAAGACAGAAGAGGTTGATGCCATACTAAGGAGAGCAAGTGAGATATTGGCCGAGCTTACGGCTCAGAAATACTCTCTCAGATATGACTAATTCTTGTTTAATGCTGTCTAGTAATTTCATACATTATCGCCAAATTACAGAGATGATTCCAAGGCCGGCTATGCACAGTCCACCATACGATACAAATTGCACACCAAGAAATGAGCCAAGCAGCGCCAGGCCAATGCCGCTTGCGATAGTTATGGTCTCGCCAACTCTTCTCTGATTTCTTAAAACACGTCGCCTCTGGCTGCGCGTCACAAAAAAAGGTATCCTGTATTGGTTTTATAAAATTACCTCCCTTACTAATCTTTGCATTAGTGCTGTTGTATATGTGGATGTAGAAAAAGGAATGGACCATAATAAAGTGGGAGCGGCTTGTTCGTCTTTGCCCTCATGCCATCACCAACAACCTGCCCGCTTCCTTTCCGCTTCTTCCCAAAAAGAGAGCGAGAGGCTAAAGGATGCATATAATGGATAATTTTGCTAATTTCTTCCAATTATGCTGTTATAGACAGGGCGAAACTGGCCAGGTTCCGACTCACCTTCTTTTCTCTCTATAAAGCCCTCCTTTAGAGCATGGCTTAACGTGGTCTAGCCGTAGCCTGTAGTCCCTGGCTCTTCCTGTGGTGTCTAAGATTTTATCTTCTCTTTATTTTCTCTGTATTCTTTGCAGACACATAAGAGCTTGATTGGATATCCACAATGCTGCTTCTCTGGGACTGATTTGTATAGACAAAGATTAATATTTCACTAGCGATATTACTAGTGATATGATATCGGAATGGTTAGCAAGGGTAGGAAGTGCCGTACCTCGAGGCTTTTCTAGACAATACATACTATCGCTTTTGAGAGACCAACCTATGACAGGCAAGGAGATAATTGACAAAGCTACTCAGCAGAGTGAAGGCAAGTGGAAGCCATCTCCGGGTCTAATTTACCCTCTGCTTGGTAGGTTACTAGACGAAGACTTGGTTATGGAAGACAAAGACGGCAAGTATATGATCACAAAGAAGGGACTCGAAATAACCTCAGACCTGCAAACATTTGGGAACATGATTCAAAAACAGATTGACGTGATGCTTCGTGTGGGCAACCTAGGCAGGTTCGTAGCGATGGATCTTATCGACAGAATCACAACAATCGGTACAACTCTAAGCTCCAACCTTGATTCAATGACTCAAGAAGAGCGCATCAGATACAAGGAGTTTCTAGAGAACGAACTTAAAAAGGTATATGAGCAGGAAGCCAAAATCGCTGAAAAAGAAAAAATTAAAGTAGAATAATATTGTCAGCTGTGGTAAAGAAATTTTTTTAAAGTCCCGAACCTCTTGTAACTATAGAGATCAGAGCCGTTATTATGCATAAGCTATTGCTTCACTCTTCTTTGTAAGCTGTTGTTCTGCTATGAATATAGGAGCCTGGTTATCATCGCAGTTGAAAGATATAGGGATGATACCATCCGATCCGTAAATTTAAGCGATCTCTGCACATTTGAGTGTATATTGAAGGTGTATGATGCAAGCTATTAATTCAAGACAAGTCATCATGATTATGCTGGTACGGTATGTTCGAAGAAATAGCAGAAAAGATCAGGCTGCTTGTAGACGCGCTGAACAGACTGGAGTTAGAGATTGCCGTCACAACTGATGTGCTGAAGGAGCATTACGTCAAGGCCTCGCACGTTATGCCAGATGGCAAGAGCTATTTTCTATCCGGTGTGCAAACGGGACCTGTTATTAAGTCGTACCTGCTTACGCGACGGGGCATTGAAATCCCAGGCGAAGAAATCATGCAGATCCCTGAATTCATAGAGAATGTATTGCGTTTTGCAAATTACCCAAAGAGAAAAATAGAGGTTCTAAATGACCTCTCCTCCCACCTTCAGAGTATACACATAATGATCCAGAAGCCAGAAGTATGATAGCCCTTCGGTTAAAACGCCTCGCAATTTTGAAAAATAAATTCATAACCTAATATCTTATAGTAATATGTAACTTGTCACATGAATGGCTAGACTGATCTTGGGTACCTTCTCTCAAAAATTAACGTTTGGACCTGAATCAATACCAGATATATATATACATTAATTCTATTATGACTTCGCAAAGCCAGAGAGTATTTCGTAGTTCACGAAGGTCGATTTTGTCCGGCTCATTTATAATCCTGAAATTTTTTTGTGTGTCGCTAAGGGCAGAGATTTCATAAAATGGAAATATTTTTGGTCTCACATTACGTCGCAAATTGTTGTGTTAAAAAATATAAAAACATCAGCGATTCTGTGCAAAGGTCCTAAAATTTTCGTTCTCTTTATAACGCTTTGAACCAATGATCTTCTCAGTTATGCATCATCCCCGTCGAGGCTAGCACAGTAATGATAAAAACATGTACTTTACTGAATTTTTAAAAGTCTACATCTCAGGTTCTTCCCTGACATCAAGAATGGAGCCGTCAGCATTGATGTGAATACCCATGATCCGGAGAATGTGCCTAGCATTCTCTAGTCCTTCTCGTTCTATGATATTTCTTGCCATCTTGAGACGATACGGCCTTGCCCAATGTTGCCCTATCTTGTATTTTCCATGCATTTCTCTAGGGATAACCTTGATTATTGCAACTTCATGCACTGAAGGCGTGTCGGAGTCAAGGGCTTCATACCCGCCCTCCTTTTGGTACTTTTCCATCAATGCATTGAGTGCCAGTGCTTTTTCCTCGTTTCTCTGCACAATCTCCGCGTTGCCCTTGATTACTACGCTTATGTACAAGGTGTCTGCCTGAGAGGCATCTGTCTTATGAAAATAATATGAAGGAAGGAAGCAGATGTGCTGGTCCACTTCAAATCCTACGTTGGGGTTACGCCTAATGTTATCCAGCTTTTCACCAAAGGGGTGAGAATGCATGTATATTACCCCACCATGATGGACGAAGTTCATTGGGATCACCTGTGGATAACCTTCCCTATCTATGGAGGCAATTCTTCCAACTGGCTGGGTGTTGAGAAAATCTACCATTCTATGCTTTGATTTTATCTCATATTTCTTGATTAGCTGCATCTGTTGCTTTATTGTATACTGATTCTTTGGTTAAAAATTATACGGAGGCTTCCTCAAATATTATTATGAATACAGGGATCATCCCATATGGCATAACCTGACACCCGCTTGCTCTCGCTACTGCAACCTTATGTGCAATAATTAGCCTTTGTATCCTTTGGCAGCGCGTCGATTAGTCTATACTTCTTGTGAATGGTGTTGGGTTTACAGCTATTGCAGGCAGGCCACAACCATCTCCTGATATTTTTTGCTCTCTTCTAGTTCGAAAATCAATTATATGCTCCTTTTGTTCTATCGCGACTTCTGCCAAAGATTCGTCTTTGTTTCCACTAACTATCCTTTCAATGCGCGCATCATTAGAGAGCGGGTTGCAGTCAAAAATTTTCCTCATCAATCACCAAGTGAGTATACTATAGTTATTCATAGATTCGTGAGAGTTGGGTTACCAAAGACTTGCTACGCGGCGGCCATAAAAGCAGACACACTGAGGACATTTACCCCTCTGGATTTGGAAATTTTGAACACATGACTTCCTTTCGAGTGGAGGGAATGATGCATCCAGGTGAAATAGCAAGTTTTAGTAGCCATTAGAGGTAATGAATATTCATGCACGATGATGACCGTATTAGATACCGAATAAATCAGCTGACAGAAACTGGAGCCAACGTAAGCCTTGCATTGAGCGAAGATATTGAGTTAGAACCAGTATCTCGACAGCAAATGATATTAGAAGCAATCGATAGGGCCGTCACAGATAAGGAAGTAAAGCAGCAGATTAGGCCACTTCTTGAAGCGATCCTGAAATCCCAGCCTCAGACCTTGGTCAAGACGTACTCGCAGACAGTTATACAAATAACAATGCCAAAGAAGAGGTACGAGAAAATCGGCAGTCCGAGAGTAGGTGACAAGCTGTTGATAGACATCGCTAAGGCGTAAGCTGCCTTTCCAGCTCTTCGGTTGATTGGAGAGGGAGCGAGCAGGTAAAGTTTTTGCAAACGAATGCGGTTTCCTGTCCTCCTTTGGCTTCACGCCCCTTAAAATAGGGGTAATCTTGTAGCCTTTCGAGTTCGCTCGGATCAATTATACTGGTTATGCTATGTGGAAGAAATTGCCTATTAATCCAACTTGCTAGGCTAGAGATGCTGTTGTTGTTCCTAGTGCCAGTAAGAATCACCACTATCTCTGTCGGCTTTTTCACGTAAAGATAAATTGAGTTGAGCATCTGCCCAAAGCCAAAGGGATTCTCAGCGGCTGACCGCGAGCCGGCTTTCATTATTCTGATTGCGCTGTCAAGATAGCTTTTGTTCTGAGTGTAATGATAGAGCCTCAAAAGATTCGATGCAGCCATAGAATTTCCGCTCGGTGTCGCAAGATCATAAAAGTTCTTTGTCCTTGAAATCAGCCGCTCATGATCGTCAGAGGTAAAGAATAAGTTGCCTTCCTTTTCGTCCCAAAAGTGCTGTAACATAAAATCTGTATACAAGATCGACTTAGCAAGGTATCCTTGTTTTGAATTTGCAGCAAAGAGGTCAAGCAGGCCACTTGCGTAAAAAGCATAGTCTTCAAGATATGCGTTCAACTTTGACTGTCCGTCTTTGAAGGTACGCCTCAGGCGACCTTCATGTGAGCCTAGCTTGCTTTCGATGAACTCAACGGCATTCTTTGCAGCGTTCAAGTACCGTTTGTCTCCGCTGATGGCATAACCTTTTGCAAAAGCTGATATCATAAGGCCATTCCACGATGTCAGAATCTTTTCATCTCTTGCAGGCTTGACTCTTTTCTCCCTCGCTGCAAAGAGCTTTGCGGAGGCCTCTTTGAGCATCTGCGCCACTTGTTCTGGCGTCTTGTTGTAATTGTTGGCAAGAGTCGTTATTGGCACTCTGACATTGAGTATATTTTTGCCTTCAAAATTGCCTCCTTCTGTGACGCCATAGCGTTCGCAAAAGATGCTGGTAGCAACATCGTCATCAATTACAGGGTCGATCTCTTTCTTACTCCAAATATAGAACTTGCCCTCTTCACCCTCAGAATCGGCGTCCTGTGCAGAGTACAATCCACCATAATGATGTGTCATTTCTCTTATTACATAGTCAAGCGTCTTGCATGTTATCTGCTTGTAGGATTCAGCATTTGTAATCTGATAGAGTTCAGCATACAACTGCGACAGCAAAGCGTTATCATATAGCATTTTTTCAAAATGCGGAACAAGCCATTTTTGGTCAGTCGCGTAACGGGCAAAACCCCCACCAAGATGGTCATGAATGCCACCTTCGGCCATTTTATCTGCACTGAAAATGACAAAATCTCGGAAGCGGTTTATACCTGAAATATCATAGTACCTTAATAGGAACATCAGGTTCAACGAATTTGGAAATTTTGGAGCATGTCCGAAGCCGCCATATATTCTGTCTCCCATTTGAAGCAGGCCTACTGCAGCTTCGTCAAGTATGGATCGCTCCAAACTTATTTTGTCTGTTATCTCCGCTCTAGCAGCGATATCCATCGAGACTTGAGATAGAGCCTGTGTGAATTCACTGCTTGCCGCCTGGATCTCACTCTTCTTATTCTTATACGCATCTGCTAGCTGAAGGAGTATATTCTTAAAGCCGGGCATGTTGTAATGGCTGCTGCCTTCCTTTGGAAAATAGGTTCCAACATAGAACGGCTTTTGCTCTGATGTCAAAAAAATTGACAGCGGCCAACCGCCGGTTCCAGTAGCAAGCTGGCAGGCTCGTTGGTAGATATCATCGATGTCCGGACGCTCTTCTCTGTCAACCTTGATGTTAATAAAGCACTCATTCATTATCTTTGCAACCTGATAGTCTTCGAAAGACTCATGTGCCATGACATGACACCAGTGACATGCGCTATAACCAATACTAAGAAAGATCGGCTTATCTGCATCTTTTGCTTTTTGCAGAGCCTCCTCTCCCCAAGGATACCAGTCAACAGGATTGTATGCATGCTGTAGCAGATAAGGACTCGTTTCATGCGCAAGTTTGTTTGGCTTTCTGACGTTGGAGTGACCCACGCTATCTTGTTGCATCAACGAGATTTACAGTCCTATGCTATATAGAGCTTGTATTTTGGAAAGGTAACCTTGACCAACAGCAGAAGTATTCTTTCTCTATACTTTCAAAATTCAAATTGCTATACTATTCTCTTAAGATATAAAGAAGAAGCTAATATACACATACAATCTAGTCTGCCGA
Source organism: Nitrososphaera sp. (assembly GCA_035562555.1). Classification (GTDB taxonomy): domain Archaea; phylum Thermoproteota; class Nitrososphaeria; order Nitrososphaerales; family Nitrososphaeraceae; genus Nitrososphaera. The sequence goes on from DATMWK010000006.1 coordinate 24,209, forward strand.
TCTGTTGATCATGGGCGATCAAATCCGGATGGCAGAATGGGAACAAGTTTTTAAAATCACCTACGTCCTTGTCTTTTGGTGGTAAATTCCAAAATGACATAAAGGAAATTCTTTCAAAGGCTTTATTTATCTGCTTTTGGTAGCCTTTTGTAAAAATTATTAGCTGCGGCTGTAGTTTAATAGTTGCTGCAGCCAACGCTAGAAGGTAAATCCAAAAAGGTTTATATCAGTGTATTGTAAAAGGATGGATGCTTCGAACGCAATATGTAAGGCGGCGTCAGTGAGGATGTTTGGTCTTAGTGCCATTTTGTGATTCACTGACCTCCAGTTGCGCTCATACTATGGAGATCCAATGACCACATTGGATCTGACTTTGGTCACACGATCACCCAAATACGATCCGCACAATACTAAGTTGTCCGGCCGTACTCTCATTATAATTGAGAAAATAAAGGATTGACTCCGGTTGATCCTGCCGGACCCGACTGCTATCAGAGTGGGACTAAGCCATGCGAGTCAACGCCGTAAGGCGTGGCATACGGCTCAGTAACACGTAGTCAACATGCCCAAAGGACGTGGATAACCTCGGGAAACTGAGGATAAACCGCGATAGGCCAAGGTTTCTGGAATGAGCCATGGCCAAAATCTATATGGCCTTTGGATTGGACTGCGGCCGATCAGGCTGTTGGTGAGGTAATGGCCCACCAAACCTGTTACCGGTACGGGCTTTGAGAGAAGGAGCCCGGAGATGGGCACTGAGACAAGGGCCCAGGCCCTATGGGG
>DATMWK010000007.1:0-12887 GCA_035562555.1 Nitrososphaera sp.
GGGCTCTTTTTTTTCTATTAGAACATCAAGCAAGTTTCTTGCTGCAACTTCTGCCATCTTGGAGCGTGTCTGATATGTAGCGCTTCCAATATGCGGCAATAACACGACATTTTTCATTTTCAAAAGTGGATTTGACCGTGGTAAAGGTTCACTCTCAAATACATCTAAACCAGCGCCCGCAATCTGATTGTGTTTGAGGATCCTTACAAGATCGGCTTCTTTTACGACCTGTCCTCTTGCAGTATTTATCAAGAAAGCCGTCTTCTTCATCAATCTTAGTTTTGTCTTGTCTATAAGTTGGTGGCTGGCACTATTCAGAGTCGTGTGTATTGATACAAAATCGCTTTGAGCGAGCAGCTCATCAAGCTCTACATATGTTACTTTGAGCTCCGATTCAAGCTGCTGGTTCCTCTTGCGATTATGGTAGAGAACTTTCATATTAAATCCTGTTGCTCTGCGCGCCACTGCAGATCCTATACTTCCAAGCCCAATTATGCCAAGTGTACTGCTGTGGACATTATATCCGAGCATCAGGTCTGGACTCCATGCAATCTTCCATCGTTTACTCTTGGTATATTCGTCTGCACTTACAATATTACGTGCGCAGGCAAGGATAAGGCCAAATGCCAAGTCTGCTGTCGCTTCAGCAAGGACATCTGCAGTATAGGTAACGTAGATACCCCTTGCAGTCGCTTCTTTGACATCGATATGATCAAAGCCTGTGCTGTATGAGCTGATGACTTTAAGGTTTGAGCCTGCTTTTTCCATCACGTGGGCATTTATCCTGTCAGTCAGCATACACAGGATGCCAGCCTTGCCAACAACATTTTTCAATATCTCTTTCCTGCATGGAGGGCGCGGCTTTTTGTTGAGCGTTACTTGGCATTTCGTCGAGAGAATAGAAAGGGCAGGCTCTAGTATCCTTCTTGTCACATAGACCTTGTTCTTCTTCTTCTCCTCGCTCACGGCACCATTATGACTATCTGGATTTGCATTGTTATTTAATTATGATAGCCCGGCCCAGATTCGAACTGGGGTCAAGGGCTCCAAAGGCCCCTATGCTTGGCCACTACATTCAGCGGAAAAAGAATTTTTCCCTCTACCGGGCTTCCGGGCGTAATTTCAGGTATCTAGGACATACTTATAATCTTAAGGCACTAATCATCCTCTCTGTCGGGTCTTCCATCCTTCTAAGGATGCGCGCTGCTCTTTTCTTTTGAGTCTGGACATATCCTTGGTCAGACATCATTTTCGTGCCAAGCCTTACAAGCGATCTGGAGTTGACTGCCCTCCTGACTAACCCTGATCTGATTAGGTATTTTTCAACATAAAATTGGACAGGTGCTATTGATATTGTCGGCTTGCCTAGGAGCGCTGCCTCAGCAGTCATTGTGCCGCCTGCCCCAACAAAAAGCTGTGTAGATTTTATGAGGTTGGTGCCCTCGACTACATTTCTTAGCACCTGCACCTTATTGCCATAGCGTGATTCTACGTCTGCTATCTGGTCTTTATATCTGCACAGCACTACAATGTTGGCTGACTGCCATAATTCGTCTACAAATCCATCGATCATTTTTATTGTATTAATCTTCTTGTCTGCAATGTATGATGCCTTGCTTTCCTCGAGTCGAAGAAGGATCATCTTTCTCTCCTGCTTGACTTCCTCTATGTCATCATTATTATGGTGCTTAAGCCACGCTGCCGGATCAAGTGCCCTATAGTGTAGAATGTTCTTCTTTGCTATGCCGTAACCTGACCATGCAGAGCGTGGTATCACCCAAGGGCAATAGAGCTTGCTTGTCAAGGGTATCGTAAGCTTTGCAACAGCTTCTGCATGAGGTGAGTCGTTAAAGCCAATATGCCTGATTCCAAGGCCAAAAGCTACCCGCGAGCCTTCTGGTGATGAAAAGGTGACTGCCACGTCAGGCACAAACTGCTTTACAACTTCTGCCAGCTCGTACGTCCTGCGAGCGCCTTCACGTAGCTTATTGTATCTATCAGCTCCGCCATGGCTTCCGACGAATGTAAGATCTAGCTTTTTGATCCTAGCAAGCTCTACTGCCTCTCTGTATTTTCTTGAGGTGCAAAAAACCTCATGACCAGAATTGTGCAGCAAGTTGACTGCGCGCCTGAAAAACATTACCTGCTTTGGCGTCAAAATGTCAAACCAGATCTTCAAGTATACAATGTAGCTGGAAAGCCATTGGAAAAACCTTTTGTAGACCACTTGAGGTATATACGGAGGGATGAAAGGGGGGGCTCAGTCTACACTTTGAGTGCTACATCATCATCTTCTTCTTCTTCTACCACTGCTTCTGTTGCGGTGTATGGCTTGAGCACTGAAGGATATAGAATAGCTTCCTCGATAGCCATAAACGGCTCCAAGGTTTCATTAATCGATGAATCAGTCCGGATGGCCATTTTGCTCAAGCCAGATATAGCAAGGACGTATCCAAATGTAAGCTCGCTTATGGAGGATGAGCCTCTCCTTGATCTACAGCCTATTGACATTGCGATAAACAATGCCTCATACGTCTATTTTGCTCCCAGAATAAGGAAGGTCGGTCCGGAAGTCAAAAGCGACGTTATGACAAAGTTCAAGGATGCCATCAAGGCACTCAAGCGGGGGGCCTCTTTAATCTATATGCTTCCTACAGGAGTAGGTGGCAACAATGAAAACATTGCCCTTATAGAGCACATGACAGGAATGACCGTTGAGAAGGATATATCATATTATTACCTCCCAATGAGTACTATTACTACTGCCAGTTCTGAGACTCTGATAGGGTCAGTAAAATCTAAACACGATACTCATATTTCCAAGATGCTCTACGACCCAGACACGCGTCGCAAATTGAAGTTTGTCGATGTAAATTCCGCTGAGCTAGTTCACGTCATAAAAACGTTGAGTCACTACTCCGGCATGGCCAGCATCCTTGAAATCTGCAAAAAGGCCACTGACAACAATATCCTCAGTGAATTGATGCGCAGTACATTTGCCGACCTCTTTATTGACGATGTGACAAGTGGATTATATGACCTACGAATAATAGGATCGTCGCTTGATAGTACAGGGCCGCTGATGTATCTTGTCAACGGTAGTATTAAGGGCGTAGATGGCTACGTTAAGTTTCTTATTGACCAAATACGGGCAACACTGAAAAAGCGCGACCTTAAGGCAAGTAGAACAAAAGTGGCAATAGCATGGACACTTGACCCGCATGAAATGAGAGGGGACAGGATAGAACTACTGTCCTCATTTGAGACAAAGATCAAGGACTATATTGGTGATGTAGAGCGTCACCAAGGGCAGACATTTGACCTATATCACACAGACAAGACAACAATTGTCATTGCGTGCTCCAAGACAGATTTTGAAAAGGTAATCTCAAAGAATATGGCAAACCAGGACTTTATAGTCATAAAGGCAAATCCCCTTTGCGAAACAGTACAGGAATAATTAATTGCATAGCAGAGCCATATGTGAAATATGGCTAACACTGGAGTCATAATCGTGTCAACACTTCCAAGCGAAGAGTTGGCCTCGCGAATTGCTCACCTCGTCGTAAGTGCAAAGTTGTGTGCCTGCGTCAATTTCACCAAGATCCGATCGATCTACTCTTGGCACGGAAAGGTAGAGGATCAACACGAATTCATTGTACTTTTCAAAACAACTTCAAAATCTGCAAAAAAGCTCAAGGCTGAAATTGTAAGGCTTCATCCGTACGAAGTGCCGGAGATAGTAGAGCTTAAAATGAGTGATGTATCTAAGGCCTATCTGTCATGGCTCGCTGAAGAATCAATGTATCGCATAGCGAAGAATCGCCACAATGCCGCCAAGTGACGAGACACGAAGGCCAATATCCGTCGATGAGTCCACAGCAAATATCTTTGCTCCATAGCTTTCAATCAAATTGAGTAGTTTGACTATTTCCTCTTCATTTGAGGTATTGAAGATGGAATCGGAGAATACTACCGCCTCTATTGCCTTCAATGCAGCCGCATTAGATACCTCGTTCATCCCTATCGCAAATTTTGCCTCTCCTCTATTCACCATCAGCATTATCGTGTCTAACGTTGAAGACACCTCCGCAAGCTTGCTTGTGCTCATGATCTGCTTCATCGCAGCTGAGCGCAGGAATACGAATATCCCATCCTCGCCTGCAACATCTATACCCTCAACAATCTGCACCTTGTCCTTTAGAATATACTGCCCGCTCACCAATATATTGGAGAACCTACGTCTGCTTTCTCCTGGGCCAAATATGATGACTTTGTCATTTTCACCAATTATTGAAGAAACAATCTTGGCAATGTCTATAAAGTAAGTCTCAATGTTGGGATTTTTCGTCTGATAGCGCTTGCCGCTCTGGCCAGAATAAATGTTTGGGATCACTTTAACATGTGTGCCAGCCACCTTGGCAACAGCTGCTTCTTGCGTATCTATTGCCACCAGAATAAAGTTGGAGCTACTAACAGAGCGCTTTAACATCCTGATCTCAACATCCCTCCATCTTCTGCCCTTGTCTACTGTTGCAGTGTCTCCTGCATGTATGGAAAGGGAGTGGTGAGTCCCTCTTGGCACCATCTCGTTGTCTGTATCTGTGATGATGCCCGATATCCTAAGCCTATCAACTGCCGAGTCAAGCTTGATGTGCTCTACTTTGATAGCAACACGTATCTTGACGCGTTCGCCCTTGTCAGGGCGGCCGTATTCTTTGACCTGCTTGACTAGACGAGTGCTGTCTGCAATGACGCGATCACCCTTCTCTATGATACGACGCAGGGTAAAGAGGTCATCTGCATCTTCAGGGATTATAAAAAAGGCATTGTTCAATGTGCCACTTGGCTTCACTATCATACTGTCTTTTCGCTTGCAGTTACAGTAGACGATGGATCTTGGTCTTGTTGCTGTTGTTGTTGTTGTTGTTGGTTTTGGTTTTGGATCAATTTCAAATAGTTGTCAACCCATTCCTGTGTCAGTACACCGGACTCAACCAAGTTGACTAGAGCATTTGGTGATGCAAAGCCTTGTACCTTACCTATTCGCCTGCGAGTCTGCCTCCACTTTAGCTGAGTGTTGCCGCTCTTTGATGAATAAATGATACCAAGGATTTCTTTCGCATTTACAAATGTCATCTCCCTTATTTTCTTTAGTGTAACCTTATCTGCAGCCTCAATATAGATTGCTCCAGGCCCCTCTTCGCGCTCTGGAAATACTTCATAATCGCGCAGATAACTTTCAGGTATGAAGGATCTGCAGGTGCTTACGATGATAAACTTTCTAAAGCTCTCCAATGAAGCTGCGGTTTCTATTTTAACCAATGTAGATATATAAAAGCCACCCAGCCATTTATCAAGTTTTGTGAAATGTAAGAGTGGACAAACTCCTCACTCAAGATCTCCTTCACCAAGTCAGTAGGGCTATCTAGTCATCGCTTGTCCACATTAAAAATGAGAGATTGCAAGAATAAAAATCTACGAACAGCACTTGCCCTTTGGAATTTCGTGGCCGTGAGGGCACTTCTGTGGATGCTCCAAAAGTGTACACAGTGCATCTGTGAACATATCTTTCATATGGTGTTCTATCCCGCAGATCATTTCCTCGTCTACCTCTATTTTGAGAGCATCCTTCATTAGGACCTCAAGCAGCCTGGTGTTTCGCATCATCTTCTTGCCAATATGTTCTCCTTCCGCAGTCATTTCCACACTACCTTTGCTATAGCGCACAAATTGGGCTATGTTCAACTTGCGAAGCATTTGGACAACAGATGGCTGAGTGACATTTAGAAGCCTGGCTATTGAGCTTACCTTGACTTTCTCGCCTTTTTCGCGGATATACCATATTGCTTTCAGGTACATTTCAATATGCTCAGACTCTGCTGTACCAATATACAGCTCTTCATCTTTGGTCACTTGCTGCTTTTTCCTCGCAGCGACAGATTCCACAGCGGTTATTTTGTTCTCGCCAAACTGTATTAACCTTATCTGCAGGGGTATAACGCTGTTTTTACCTAGAATGCTTCTTATCACCAGTGTCTTCCCATAGGTACTGGAAGTAACCTTTTGCAAAGCCTGCAAGGCCTGCATGGTCAGCCCAAATGGCTATCGGTTCAAAGCTACCGTTCTCACCAGTGCCCTCACCAAGTAGTATCACGACATGTTTTGCATCGCCTATTATGCCGCCTCCAAAAAGACCATCCTTGAGCCTCACCTCTGCTACCCTTGATAGTGTCTTAACCGTATCAGGGCTTATTTTGGCAGATGCAAGGATGTTTATCTTGGCTACTCCCCTGTCGTGCAGGGTCCTGAGCTCCGGCTGGAGTGGCTTGGCTATGTCCACCGCAACAAAAGGTAGCGCGACCAGCAGTTCTTGCTGTACATTCTGGATTATCTCATTGACCTTGGCGATTATATTATAGACCCCTCTTGCGACCCATATCTCAGGTCTCTCCTTCATACCGCTCTTTGTATACATTGGCATCAACTCGTTTACAATAGTACTTTGACTCTCGCGGAAGTTGTTCTCGTGGCGCGACCTCATGATTCCAAGAGCTGTAGATGGAGATTTGGGAAAAAACTTTTGCGGCCTAGAGCTGCCTGATTCCAGCCATCCTTTCTCTTCCAAGCTGTTGAGGACTTCATAGATCTTCGAGTATGGAACTCCTGATTTTTTTGAAATGTCTGCGGCAGTCATGTAGCCTGTCTCAAGTAGTGAAAGGTAGACACGTATCTCATAACCTGTCAAGCCAAGGTTTTCCATCGCCTTCCTTGACCTGTCGCTAATGCTCACTTCCTCTCAGACTTGGGACTATGCTTATATTTTTTTGCTTTTTAAATGTATGTGCGCTTTTCAGTAAAGCGACAACATTTATGCATGGTGGGCTTACAACGATAAGCTCTTCTCTCAAAAAGAGAGCAGTCTCACTGTTATCACTGTTACTGACTTAAATATGTAGAACAACTCTTTCTAGAAGTCATCCATGATTATAAACCTATTCATCACCGTAGGAATTAGTAAGTTAGCTTTATATCAAAGGGAAGATTGTGTCCAAAAGGTAGCAGTAGTATGGACCTAATCCAAATTTCGAACATGTCTAGTAAAAGTGTAAGCACTAAACGCACAATTCGGTTCACACAGAGTATCTGTCCAGACTGCAATATGATTCTGGATGCCGAGGTCTTTGAAAGGGAGGGTAAAGTCTTTATGAGTAAGACATGCCCGACACACGGTGAGTGTGAAGAGCTATACTTTGGCTCCTACGAAATGTATAAGAAGTTCAGTACCTATTGGATGGATGGTAAAGGCGCACATGCGCCAAATGTAATGATAGACAAGTGTTCATGTCCCAATAACTGTGGACTTTGCACTAATCACCTTTCACATTCTGGGCTTTCCAACATGATAATTACCAACAGATGTGATCTGACATGCTGGTACTGCTTCTTTTACGTCAAGAAGGGTCTTGAAGGCGCTTACCTCTATGAGCCAAACATGGAGCAGATAAGGGCAATGATGAAGACCCTCAAGGCGGAAAAACCGATTGCAGGTAATTCTATTCAGGTCACGGGCGGCGAGCCGATGCTCCGGGATGACATTGTTGAAATCATCAATATAATGAAGGAGGAGGGTGTAGACCATATTCAACTTAACACCAACGGTATCAAACTGGCTATGTCGCCAGAAACTATGCGTCAGGTAAGAATGGCAGGTGTCAACAACCTGTATCTTTCATTCGATGGCGTAAGTCCAAGGACAAACCCCAAGAATCACTGGGAAATTCCGTATACATTGGAGTCGGCAAGAAAGTGCGGAATGACCGTGGTATTTGTCCCAACTGTCATTAAGTCGATCAACGACCATGAGCTTGGTGAAATCATCGGATACGCCCAAAAGAACCTAGATGTAGTTCACGCTGTCAACTTCCAGCCTGTATCCCTTACAGGCAGGATGACAAAGAAAGAGCGTGAAAAATACCGAATTACAATTCCAGACTGCATTGAAAGAATTGAAGATCAGACTAATGGTGAAATTTCAAAAGACGCGTGGTTTCCGGTTCCCTCATGCATGCCCATGACAAATGTAATTGAGGCGTTCAGCAAGAAGCCCAAGTATGAATTGTCGATACACTTTGCATGCGGCGCAGGCACTTATGTATTTGAAGACAGGGATACAAAAAAACTGATACCTCTCACATCGTTTGTTGACATCAAGGGAGTCCTTGAATACTTTGAAGAAAAGGCTGACGATATCAAGTCAGGTGCCAATAGATACTGGGCACTGCTTGAAGTCGTCCGTAAGCTAAAGCAATTTGTCAACAAAGACAAGCAGCCAAGAGGCCTTGATCTGGCAAGAATGTTTTCGAGCATCCTGCTCAAGCGCAACTTTGACTCTGTAGGCTCATGGCACGTAAGATCGCTGTTCCTTGGCATGATGCACTTCCAAGACAAGTACAACGAGGATCTTGAAAGACTCCAGAGGTGTGACATCCATTATCTTACTCCAGACCTTAGAATCATACCATTCTGTGCATTTAATGTCATCCCAGAATGGTACCGCGATAGAATCCAGAAGAAGTATAGCATACCAGTTGAGGAATGGGAGAAGGCTCACGGTCAGACCTTGGAAGCAGGTCTCTACCGAGGCTTAATGAGAAGGGGTAAACCAGAAGCTCAGATGGGTTGTGCTCTATCAGAAATGCACAAGGCCGCTGCTTTAGAACAAGCAGACGATCATAAAGGAGTAGAGCTGCGCAACAACATGGCTGGTGCGTAAGCAGAAATACCTCTTTTTCTTCTTTTTAATATTCGATAGTCGTTCAAGCTACGTTCATGTTTGCAGATTCTGTTTTTATTGGTGCTCAGGTCTTTTGACAGAAGAAGTAAGGAGAATTCTTTTGACACAACTTTAACTCCAACAATTTTTTATCAGCCTATTTGATTATCCTATTGCCTGCATGCTGTAGATTATGGGCGTTGCATCTACTGCTACAGGATGTAAAATATTGCTGTTGCATTTTGAAACTTAAAATTGGATAGGCTGCATGCGAAGCCATATGAACCTAAAGCGATGGTGTCAGCTTGATGAGCAGATCTACATTGCAGAAATGGACGAGCGATATAATCAGCATGCAGGCCTCTACTATAGAGAACGCATGATAGAGCGGCTTGCAGAAATGAGGGCCATTAGTGCAGAGACATTTGTCAACTTCTTTTCGCAGCCAAGGGAATTGTTTCTAAGCTCGCTCGAAAACATTGCAGATTCGTCAACGAAAAAGCTTGAGCTCAGGCTGTACAATTTGCGCAATGAAAAGATTATTTCTTCGCGCTACAGGTTCGCCAGTGCTCCAGTTAACTGGAGCACATGGCGTCAGTTCAACAGTATTGAGAAAGATCCAAAAAGGCGCAAGCATGTATTCGATGAATTCATTTCAAAGACAAGATACATTTCACCTATTATCAAGGAGAGATTTGATCAGATGGATACAATTTACCGCAAGTACTCCGACAACAAATTGACTCCTTTAGGTGGCTACCTCGAGAACGAAAAGATCTCTTACTCTCATTTAGGAGATTTTGTGAAGTCTCTAGGGAGACAAGCAAGAAAACCCTTTCAAGAAGCACTTTACTCTATCTCGAAGAAGGTGCTTGGGAGGAAAGCAGAATATTATGATGATTTCTATTTTTTCCGCAACAGGGTATATGCCGATCTTGACAAAGAGTTTGTCGGTGTAAATCCCACAGAGCAAGTCAGACGCACTCTTGCAAGAATGCGATTTGACCTGTCTTCAATTCACATCGATACAGAACAGCGGAAGAATAAGTACCCCTCGCCTATATGCTTTTTTGTACAGGTGCCAAACGATATTCGGGTGTTGTACAAAAGTGAAAGCCCCTATTTTGACCTGCAGGGGTGTTACCATGAAATGGGACATGCAGTACATGCCTCTTCAATAAGCGCGGAGGCAGAATATTGGAATCGCTACAGTTTTTCAATGGGAATAGCCGAGATATTCTCAATATTCCTAGAGCGGCTGACAAAGAATAGGAAATATTTGTCATCGCTTGGAATTAAGAACAATCACGTTCTTGAAGAGATTGAAGCAAGGAATAACTTCATGGATCTGTTCTTTATCACCTTCTACACTGCCAATTCGCTAATGAAGGCTAAGTTTTGGCATGAGAAATTGTCGATAGAAAAGGCAAGTGATGCATATGCGCGACTGATAAAGGAATATACCGGCTTTGAAATACCGGGTGAATATTGGATGCTACACCACATACTACCAGATGCAATAATGTATGTGCCTAGCTACTTGATTGCTGCAGTTCGTGCTGTTGAGCTTGATCGTCATCTGCAGGATAGGTTTGGAGAGAAATGGTGGACGCAAGTGGAAACAGGGAAATATATTCGAGAAATAATACAGCCGGGCGCTGCAATTAACCTATCCCGGTTCTCTCGGCTTGATAGCAGCCTGTTCATGAACGAACTAACAGATATTGGCAGTATGTAAAATATGAGTCTATATACCTATGTCTTACCGTTACAAGGAAATGTATTACTTAGCGTACTGCAAAAAGACCTATACTCTATAAGAAGTCAACTATTGCAAAGAAGCAAATGGTTCGAAGGTTCATCTTGATGAACTCTACTGCGATCAAAATGACTGTAAAAGATAATATTAGATCATAGCTTGCAATTCTAGATTAGTTTTTTTATCAAAATACTGTGACCAAGAAGAAAAAAATAGAAGTTATTGCAGCATCATGGAATATATTATACTATAACAGTCGATAACTATCGATAGCGATAGTTGCAAAAAATTTTCAACTAAACATATATTCTGCTGATAATGATAATTTGACTACGTGGCAGTCATAGCATTGGACATGCGATTTTCCTTGCATATCTAAACCCTGACTTAAATGCAAGCATTAGTTTTTGTAATCTGTGACTAGAAGACTACGCGTACTTCGGCCTTTTCTTCCCTTGTCAGCTCGCGGTAGCCATTATTATCGATAATCACAACATTGATGTTGTCGCCTGTTCCCGCATTTCTTCTAATGGCAGCTGCTATCGCGTGCATTGCTGTCTTGTAAGCGTCATTTACACTCACATCCTCCTTGTACTCCGATTCTAGATAGCCGTAAGCAACGGGAGAGCCACTGCCAGTCGAGATGAACTTCTCCGTCGTCATTGATCCAAACAGATCTATATTGTAGATTTGGCCACCTTCTTCTTTTGTCCAGCCTGCCATTATTATCTGGACATAGTATGGGAAGAATCGCTGGTTGAAAAGCACATTTGAGCATAGCCTTGCTGCAGACTTAATTGGCATCAGCTCCTTGTTCTGGAGCCTATAGAGGTTGGAATTGTAACGCATGACGTCGACAAGGTTCTGTGCATCTGCCACACCGCCGGCTATAGTCATTGCCAGATGACGGTCGACCTTTTGAATCTTCATCACATGCCTGTCGGCGATAAAGAAGCCTGCGCTTGCGCGTGTATCAGCAGCCAAAACTACGCCGTCCTTGCAAATTAGGGCGCAGGTAGTGGTTCCTTTTTTTATCTGATCTGCAATATAATCAGGATATCTCTTGTCGTGAGGATACATTTATGGAATTAAGTGAAGCAACCTGATTTAAAACTATCTGCCTGTCTGTCCGTCTGTTTGTTTTATATTCCTCTTATGAGACATTTTTTCTCTAAGTACCTTGCAGTCAAAGACAATATTTGAGAAGATCTGGGACAGTCATATAGTGTATGAAAAAGAGGCGGAGGAGAGCGGTCAATCTTTGTTATATATAGATCGGCATCTCATTCACGAGGTGACATCGCCTCAGGCTTTTGATGGACTTGGGATAAGTAAAAGACGCGTCAGGCGGCCAGATCTGACTTTTGCCACTATGGATCACAATGTCCCAACAAGCGACAGGTCGCTTCCAATTATAGATCAGATATCGTCAATACAGATCCAGACGCTTGTTCAAAACTGCAAGGAGTTTGGCATAACGCTATTTGATATGCATAGCCCAGATCAGGGGATTGTGCATATCATTGGACCAGAGCTTGGGCTAACTCTACCAGGTACCACCATCGTATGTGGTGACAGCCACACCTCAACCCATGGTGCCTTCGGCGCCTTTGCGCTTGGAATTGGGACAAGCGATGTGGAGCATGTTCTTGCCACCCAAACTATATGGATGGACAAGCCTCAGACATTTGCAATAAATATCGAAGGGAGGCGCAAAAATCCTCATGCCATCACAGCCAAGGATATCATACTCTACATAATCAGGACTATCGGCACTGCAGGCGGTAGCGGCACGGTGTTTGAGTACCGCGGCGAAACAATATCCGATCTTTCTATGGAGAACAGGATGACGATATGCAACATGTCAATAGAGGCAGGTGCAAGAGCTGGCATCATAGCACCTGACGAAGAGACATTTGACTTTATCAGGGGTAGACGCTACGCGCCCAATGCCGACCGGTTTGAGAAAGCAGTAGAATACTGGAAGGCCTTAAGAACAGATCCAAATGCAAGGTTTGACAAGTCCATCACCTTCAATGTCAGTGAACTTGCACCACAGGTTAGCTGGGGGACCAATCCAGGGATGGTGGTAGACATCACTGATATCGTGCCGTACCCAGACCAATTTTCCAAGGGGAATGAGAATGAGTACAAGGCTGCGACCCGTGCACTTAAATACATGGCACTAGAGCCAGGGACGCCAATTATAGACATAAATGTTGACAGGGTATTCATTGGATCCTGCACAAACTCGCGGCTTGAAGATTTGCTGGAGGCATCACTTGTACTAAAGGGAAGGAAGGTCTCATCAAAGGTACGTGCAATGGTGGTGCCCGGCTCCCAACAAGTCAA
>DATMWK010000008.1:0-57693 GCA_035562555.1 Nitrososphaera sp.
TTTTGCTATCACTCAACATAGTGATTGTGGACCAATTGATCATAGAACCTGACTGATTTGATGTTAACAAATTCTAACATACCGTATCTTGACAACTCTCTACCAAAGCCACTTTTCTTTACTCCTCCAAATGGAACCCTGGGATCAGAAGCTACTACATTGTTGACGGATACTATACCTGATTCTACGCTACTTGACAATCTCTCTGCCTTGTCTAGATCTTGAGTCCATATACTTGCTCCAAGACCATACTCAGAATCGTTAGCAAGTTCTATAGCTTCAACTTCATCTTCAGCCACAATAATTGGGGCAACTGGACCAAATACCTCCTCTTGTGCTATTTGCATTTTTGGGTTAACGTTCTTGAGAACTGTTGGTCTATAGAAATAACCCTTTTTTCTTCCTATCTGTTCTCCTCCTGCGAGGACTTCAGCGCCTTCTTTAACTGACTCCGTAACCTGAGAATCTATTTTCTTCAAACCGCTAGCGTTTACAAGAGGTCCTATATCAGTATCATCAGATAGAGGATCTCCCACCTTTAGCTTTTCAGCTTTTTGAACAAACTTTTCGATGAATTCATTTGCCACATTCTTTACTACAATAAAGCGCTTGGATGCTATGCAGCTTTGACCACAATTAATAAAGCGCCCCTTTATTGCACCATTGGATGCTTTCTCGATATCGGCATCTTCGCACACTATGAAAGGATCGCTACCTCCTAACTCAAGCACTGTTTTCTTTATTTGTGATGTAGCTCTTTGTGCAACTTTTGCACCTACTGGAACGCTTCCTGTGAATGTTACAGCATTAATATCTGAATCAATCAGTGATTCAGCAACACTGGAGTCTCCTACTAGAGTTTGAAACACTCCATCTGGTAATCCTACTCTATTGAAAGTCTTTTCTATTTCAATTCCACATTGCATGGTAGCACTTGCCGGTTTTAATACAATAGTATTGCCAACAATTAACGAAGGAGCTGCAAATCTTAACGCCTGCCAGTAAGGGAAATTCCATGGCATTATACTACCTATTACTCCAACAGGCTGAAATCTTATCACAGTTTTTCGGGCATCGGTATTGATAACTTCATCTGTTGAAAGGATCTGTCCATTGTCGGCATAATATTCTATCGCCCAAGCACATTTTTCAACTTCAGCTCGAGCTTCTTTTATTGCCTTTCCCATTTCATTTGTGGCTATCCTAGCAAGATTCTCCTTATCTTTTCTTAGTTGAGTAGCAAAATCATGAAGGAGATCTACTCTCTTGCCTGCATCTTTTTTCCAATCTTGAAATACATTTCTTGCTTTCTTTACTTTATCATTTATCTGTTCTTTGTTCATTATTCTGTATTCGTTAAGAACCTCTTCTGTTGCAGGATTTATCGTCTTTACTTTCTCTTCGTTCAAGGATTTATCACTCCTCTGCCAAGGATTTTACCTTCTTTTAACATTGTTAATGCTTCCGTTGCTTGATTGAGCTTAAATCGATTTGAGACAAGTGGTTTAATTACTCCTCTCCTAGCTAACGAAACCAATTCCGTAAGGTCGGTTAATGTTCCAGTATATGATCCGATTAATCTATATGCTCTTGTTGGCATACTTACTAAACTTAACTTTAATTCACCTCCAAAGAATCCTACCAAAACTAACTTCGCCCTTCTTCTAAGAAATTGAATATCAGACTCTACAGTCTTTGAAGCGTTGACAAAGTCGATCACTGCATCGGCACCCATCTTATCAGTCAATTCCATGACTGTTTTTACTGGATCTTCTTTTTTAGAATTTATAGTGCTATCTGCACCATTCTTTTTTGCAGCTCCTAATTTTTCATCGTCTAAATCCATGGCAATTATTTTAGAGCCTGTCACTGCTTTTGCTAATTGTATAGCCATCAAGCCTAATCCTCCTGCACCAACGATAACCACATTATCATTTGGTTTAGGATCCGCATTCTTTACTGCACCATATGCTGTAAGCGCAGAACATGATAATGTAGCGCTTGCATTAGTATCCAACTCATCGCCTATTTTTAGTAGATATCTGTAACTTGGTACCAGTACATACTCTGCATAACCTCCATCTGTATAGACACCTAATGATCTAGGTTTATCGCAGAGGTTCTCTTGCCCAATTCTGCACGCCGGACACCGACCTTCACCTATCCACGGATAGACGAGGACTTTTTCATTTTTAGTAAACCCTTCTGCTTCTTCTCCCAAACTATCCACGATTCCAGCTATCTCATGTCCAGGAGCTAATGGATACTTTACTCCTCTATCAGTACTTTTTAGAAATTGTCCTTCAAGGCCCTCGTAACCTCCTTCCCACAAATGAATATCGCTATGACAGACACCGGACGACTCAACTTTGATGAGAACCTGTGAACCCTTAGGCCTTGGATTTTCAACGTCTTGTATTTCTAAAGCCTCGTTTGGCTTTACAATTCTTGCAGATTTCATGCCAATATCACCTTTGTCCCAGCTAAACCGCCTATTTCCTTTTGAATAGATGCCATTATTATTCATAGACTTTAGATGTTAATAAGTGTTTATAATAGCTAAAATATCCATAACACTAAAGAAAACTTGGTAACAGTTAGTTTAAAAAATTTAATATACCAAAATTACATTCATTTATTGGCCGATTAATAGCAAAGATTCCATTTTTTGGTTTAGCTTTATAGAATTAAATTTCTTCAGCATGCCTCATTCTTATTTTTATTTAAACTGGGATTATATAATCAAGGTAAATGCCAATTTTTTAGCGCTGGGCTCAGCAACTATTGATTACATAACCTTTAAAGGTTCAACAGTAGAACCTGGTTACAGGCAGGGACCTAATCCCTACGGGCCCGCTAATCGTACGGGTTCTAATATCAGTGCTGCTAGATACACTAATGACTGCAAACTAACAGAGCGTGAAAATAACGATAAATGACCGAAAAGCTTGACACTGTCTTGGAGAAGATTTCAACCATAGCAGATCCTGCCAATTCTTCATTGATACGGGAATTTTACCAATTCATGACAGATAATCGAAAATCAGATAGCTATAAGAAAACAATCTTAAGGCGCTCATGCTTTTCAGTCATGAACTTGCTCCTAATGTCATCTTTTACGATATTCAAGAGAAAGGAAAGATACTTGAATTTCTAAATAAAAAAATCAAACCAAATGAGCTTGAGATCCATACAGGAAGAGAGCATCAAGGCAGAGGAACATAAATAACAAAACTTTTGTATCCAACCAGTTTTTATCATTTTATTACTCCTATGCGATCATTAACTACTTTACCATTTTTGCTTCTTGCTATTAGAGGGTCACCGCTTTGCTTCAGCGGGCTAATGCTGTAAAAATGCAAGAGGAAAGGCTGGCTTGGGAGACGAGGATCACAAGCAAGCTCATCCTGCTCCCAGGCTGCCTTAAGCCATTATTGCTTGCTCCTACTTCTCTTCTTCTCTTGTTCTTGTTGCTGCGATTACTTAGCTGATATATTGAAAAAAATAGCCATTATCCAGAGCGTTATCCTCAAAAGAGTCAAAAACTAACCGTACAGGAATTAGAGCTGCAGCTCTGGAAGGCGGAGTTATAGATAAAGAAAGCCTTGATGTAAACATCCTCAAAGACAAAATAATAACAACAGCTCCAAATTCGATCGTTGAACATAATCATCAGTAACCTGTAAACTCTTCAACTTTGATTCTTTCTCTTGGAATTTCTAAATTGTCTTGGAGTAAAGATTGCATAGCTTTTAGCATACCAGGAGGACCACAAATATAGAATATCGAGCTGTCTATCTGACGAGAATCCAAATATCTCTCCACTATCGACTTGTTTATATAGCCTTTTTCGCCTTTCCATTCAGTAGAAGTGTCAAGTTCACTGACAGCATAAATAATCTTCAGCTTTGGATTTATTTTAAGCCAGCTATCAAACTCATCTTTGAATATTATGTTAGCCTGATTTCTGTTGGCATCAAACAGTGTTATATCTATTGGCAGCC
Source organism: Nitrososphaera sp. (assembly GCA_035562555.1). Lineage (GTDB taxonomy): Archaea > Thermoproteota > Nitrososphaeria > Nitrososphaerales > Nitrososphaeraceae > Nitrososphaera. The sequence continues at coordinate 4,005 of DATMWK010000008.1, forward strand.
TCACGTCAGTGGCATATTTTATCATGCTTCTAAATGGTGTAACCCCTATGCCACCTGACAAAAATACTGCTGGCTTTGAATTCTCATCATGCAACACAAATTTGCCGAGTGGAGCGGATATGTCTACAGCAGAATCAATGTCCAAGGCTGCAAGTTTCTTTTTAAATGGGGTGTCCCTTATTCTCGTTGTAACGAGAATGAAATCCTCTTCCGTTGGAGAAGAAGCCATTGTAAAAGATCGTACTGGACCTTCAGGATCTTCTCTTGTGCCAAGGTTAACAATACAATATTGTCCTGCCTTGTAGCTTAGGTATTGATTCTCTTGTCTGCCAGCGTTACTATTGAGACTGTCACTTCTAGCAAATTTAAAGGACATGACATCAGTTCCAGGATGTTGGATTTTTTCTAGCAATTTTAATTGAAGTTTTAGTGGTCTTGTCGGTATACTGGCTTTGGTTGCATTTTGTTGTGCAGGATTTTTGTTATCAGTAGACATTCTAATAACCACGCCTAACCTGTATTAACCGAGATATCGCCAGTAGAATCATCGACAACAACAGAATAGGAGTGAAGATCGGTAACCCAGTCAGTTTCGGCAGATGCTTTGGCTGATCGTATATCAAACTTGCCTTGATGCCAAGGACATCTCAGAGTATTACCTTCTAGCTCTCCTTCCTCCAAAGGTCCACCTTCATGCGAGCAAACTGCATCCATCGCATAGACGTTCCTCTGTACCATCGCCAGAACGATGGACTTGCCTTCTATGTCTACTCTTAGTAGTCGAGCTTCTTTGAGATCCTTTATATTAGCAACTTTTTGAAAAGTTGACATTATTTTTGCTGCCCGCTTCTAACGATGTGTCTACAATATTCATTTCCAAGTGCCATGCATTCCTTCAATTCAATCCTTGCATCTGAGCTGCCTCCAAGTGATTTTGAAATTATTTTGTCGTGAAGGCCGTGACAAATCATGTCTTGGTTCTTTGATGCAACTTTGTGCAGAATACAGTTCTTGCTTTGGATATAGAATGAGTTGTCTTTTTCATCTCTTCCTAGAGAGGATGCAAACCCCATTTGGTTTGATGCATCATTTATTATCTTTAGAGAATGTTCGAGATTATGAGGATGAGTATTTTTATCGATCTTTGCTCTTATCTCATAAGCAATGTCTTCTGCTATTGATTCAATAATTTCTCTTGCCTCTGCTTCTCCCTTCTTGCCTGCTATTTTACTTAGTACAAGGTTCAAAAACAAGTCATATTTTCTTGGAAAGAATTCCCTGCCTTTTTCGGTTAACTCATATACCTTCTTTGGCCTGCCCATTTTTTCAATCTTAAACTTTGACCTGACGGCGCCGAAAGATCGTAACGATTCCAGATGAACTCTAGCGGCACTTCTCTGTATCTGTACCCTATCTGCAATTTCGCCAGCACTCTTTGAGCCACCTAGCAATAATTCCAGAATCCTTTCCTTTGTCTCTCCTACATTGCCTATTTCCTCTTGAATAGGTGCCATTACTCATCATACATTTTAGATATTAATAAGTGTTTATAATATCTAAATGTTTATGTGTCACATTTAGATATTTTGGATACATCAAAATAGCTAAAGTATATAAAACCGTATGTCGTGTAACATGCAATGAAAAATAAGACCAGAAATTCGGCGCACGTCCTTGCAGTTGCTATCATTGCTATGGTTGTGTCGACAGCGTTTGTTTTTAGCCTGTCGCCCATCCCTTCCATAGCTCAGCAAGTCAAGGCTGCAGACGAAGTTAACGGAAAGAACAACAATTACCATTACCAGACAGTTTCAGCCCAACATCGCAGCTTGGGCTCACACATCGCCTCTTTTGTAGCAAATAATGACAACCTGAATCAAACCAAGATTACTGAGCTGAGAATTTCTCTCCACGACCTATGGGTAGAGCATATCGTTTGGACAAGGCAATATGTAGTTGCTGCAGCTGCAGATCAACCTGATGCATCGTTTGCAGCAGAAAGGCTATTGAAGAACCAAGAAGATATTGGTGATGCTATAAAGCCATTCTATGGTGACCAAGCTGGCAATCAGCTGACTTCGCAATTGAAAGATCATATAACAATTGCAGTCGATCTGCTCAAAGCAGCTAAGGCTGGGAACAGCACAGCTTTAGAACAGACTGAAGAGAAGTGGTATGCTAATGCAGATGAGATCGCCACGTTCCTGAGTGCGGCTAATCCATACTGGACGAAGGATGATATGTTGAACATGCTGAATGAACATTTGTCCCTTACAAAAACAGAAGCCGTTGCCAGACTGACAGGGGACTATGCTACCGATGTAACTACATTTGACGCATTGTACCGACATGCAGTATCGATGGCAGATGAGTTCACAGCCGGAATTGTTAAGCAGTTCCAGGAGCAGTTTGTTTGAACCGGAGAGTGATTGGACAAGGAAAAAAGAGAAGAATTCTTTTACCCTCTCCTCCTTTTCTTTTTCAATCGGAAATGCTAAAAAGGTTGGATGAATGGTACATATAAGCCGACCCCTAGTATATCCACCGGCTCGCCAAGCACCTTACCTCCTAACTTTTCTACATTCATCATGTGCTCCCTACTATTCTCTACTGCAACATCTACTAAGGGATCTTGTGCTGGTTTATCATCAGTTTTCTGGAAGAACCTCCATTTATTACACCTGGCTAATAGAATACTCGCTGTTAACATTGTGTTTGAGCCCATATTATGAAGGTATTTCTCTCGAATCCCTCTGGACCTACGGTTTCACTTAACCGCCAGTACAGACTATCTATCAGTATTGTTACTTTTTGTCTTTGGTCAAGATCATAATTGTCTCTCTGTGTCCTTATTTGCAGTAATGATATGCCTGCTATACTTATCTCCCAGAGCAATACATTCTTTTAGCTGTACCTCAGCATCCATTTTTCCATCTAAGGATTTTTGTATTAGTCTATCATGAAATCCATGACAAATGGCATCTTGGTGTCTAATTGCCGCCTTATGTACAATGCAATTGTGGCTTATAATAGAATAAGTGGTGCTGCTGCTTCCTCCATTATCATTATCATCATCTTCTTCTTTGTAAAGTGATGACATAAAGCCCAGCTCATTTGAAGCCGAATTTAAAATCTTTATTGACTCCTCTAAGCTAGATGAACTTTTCTTGATCTTTTCACGTATATCCTGAGACATGTTATCTGCAATAGATTCTACAATTTTTTTCATATATTCATGTCCTTTTGTAGACTCTATCTCCTGTAGGACAAGCGATAGAACAAGATCGTACCTTCTTGGGAAGAATAATTCTCGTCCGCTTTCAGTTAGTTCATATACTTTTCTAGGTCTTCCAAGCCTTTCAATCTTAAAATATGATTTCACTGACTGTTCTGTTTGTAGAGACTCTAGATGAGTTCTAATTGCACTCTTTTGTATCTTTAGCTTATCTGCAATTTCTCCGGCAGTCTTTGAGCCCTCAAGCAATAATTGAAGGATTAACTCTTTGGTGGTATTACCACCACTACCACCAAGGGTGTCTGCTTTTTTACCCGGTACCTTTCTTGCCAATTACATTAGCAGCTATATGGAATATGTATTATAGATTTCAAATGATAGTATAGTACCATTTAAACATATCAAACTGTATAAAATATATATAGTCGAAAGTGCTGCCCTAGTCAAAATGGACCGTATGTCTTGTCATTTTAACGAAGCAAAACCTAGACTTAAGATGGCGTCTGCAATACTTTTGGCAGCGATATTGGCATTTTCAATACTTGCTGTTAGTAGCTCGCTAGGAAATGGGTTGATGACAGCGTCGGTAGCCTACGCACAGACAACAAAGCAGCTAATCTTGGCGCCAGAACTAAAAACGATACCAAATTCTGGATCCGCGCCATTAACTTCTAACTTTAACCTTCCGCCAGGATATACCATTGAGCCTGTTGCATGGAACCTCACTCTTCCCGGCCCAATGACAGCAGACGACAAAGGCAATCTATACTTGGCTATAGTGGGATATGCGTACGGCCAAATCAAATCTACGCCAATGATTCTAAAAATAGACCCATCGGGAAATACTACGATTTTAATTGATAGGTTTCTCTTTGAACCAATTTCCGATATCAAATTCAACAAAAACAATGGACTGATTTACGTCTCACATAGAGCAATTATCTCAACTGTCGACCCTACCACGGGTGTTGTAAAGGACCTCGTTATAGGACTGCCTCAAGTCGATTCTGGAAGTCATCCACAAGGACAGATAGCATTTGGTCCTGATGGTAGAGTCTACTTTACTACAGGAACTGCCACAAATAGCGGAGTAGTTGATAAATCTGATTTAGCATTTGGTTGGCTAAAAGTGATGCCCCAGATGCATGATGTACCTGGACAGGATGTAACACTGACGGGGGAGAACTTTGAATCAGCTGATTTACTACATCCAAACAGTACAGCTAATGCAACTACTGGAGCATTTGTATCATTCGGTACGACGACGAGTCCAGGTCAAGTAGTAAAGGGCAATGCAACCTGTACTGGCTGTTTGCTTAGTATGAATCCTGATGGTTCTGACCTTCGCTTGCATGCATGGGGTCTTAGAAGCCCATTTGGCATGGTACTAGATAGTGACAACAACAAATTGTATATCACTAATAATGGTGCCGATGATAAGGGAATTAGACCAATAACAAATGATACTGACAATGTGTATACATTTGATTTGAGTAGTGTAAGCACAGCTAGTACTAATACCGGCAATAGGACCTCTAGTGATACGGCATCAACAACAGGTGCTAATAGTAGTAGTTTGATTTGGTATGGATGGCCTGACTTCTATGGAAACGGAGAACCTGTGACTGATGGTAAATTTGGTATGTCAAAGAACCTTATTCATCCTCACCAATTCTTAATCCAAAACCAACCTCCGTTGACTAAGCCATTTACTCAACTTGGTGTTGGCCCAGGAGTAACTCAACTTGCCTATATTAATAGTACGGCTTTTATACAGACGCCTTCAATCCTTGCAGGTGAATTTGGAATAGCAGTGCCAATAAACCACGATATAAGAGTTAATGGAAAAATAATCGGTCAAAAAATAGTAAGTATTAATCCAATGGATGGTAATGTGACAGATTTTCTGTCACTTAAGGCACCAGATCCCAGCTTCAGACCAGTTGCATTAGCATTCAACGAACAAGAAAATGCATTGTACATCTCTAGCATTGGCAAAGTGGAGATAAGGACAACTACGGACAAAGGCGGCAATTTGCCAATGCCAGTCGTTTGGCCATACCCTCTTACGGGTGTCATATGGAAGATAACACATACTGGCGCAGCAGAAGCCGGAACAGCAGCCACAATGTCCAACCAAACAACTGTATCCAATGCAACAGGTATGACGACCTCTAATGAAACAACAGCTAGTCTTCCAGAACTCACTCCAGGCATACCTGGAACCTAGGTCGGAGTATGCAGAAGATGCAGAATATGAAGAGACAGAGGCAAGAGAAATAGATTACAAGGGATGAGGCGATGAATTTTCATTATTCATGTCTTCCTTTTTTTCTTTTTATTTCATATACTAATTTAGTTAGAGGCGGCGGTGTGCTGTCTATTTGAGTGACAAGACTATACATGTTATGATGCCAGGTGATATCGTATATATCAAATCAATCAATAATATTAAAGCAAGACAACATGGGGTGTGTCATTTCTGTACAAAAGAAATAACAGCTGGAAAAGACACCATTGTTAGCAAATTGGGCTACAAAACAAGATATTACCATCTTGAATGTGCAAGCCGTCTACTGATAATTTGAAAATCGAACAAATTGCAGACTTGTATTAGGGGAAATAGTCTTATTGTTATTCCCATGGAAAAGCCTGCAGAATTTCAGAAAGTGGCCAACAAAAAGGATCTAAATTAAGGAGATCAGGAGTTATAGCGTTCCCTTTTTTGTTGAAATAGATCGCTGCAGGTATTCCTAATACTTAATTGTTTGAAAAACTCTAAGGTTATTCTCAAAAATAGAATATACTCTGGAGCACCGGCCTTCCCTACAAAACCTTATGCTATCATCAGACGGTCAAACAACTCTCATCCTAAAATCGATAAAATTCTCTCTCTAGTGTAGCAGCCCGGTTCTACATTAGAATTTTCTTCTATAAAGCCGGTGGTGTCAGCTGATGCGATGAAGAGAAGGAGGAGGAGGAGGAGGAGAAGCTGCAATAGCGTCATCTCCATGAAGGTTAGGAGAATCAACTATTCTATTACCTAACTTCTTCTTGATCTTATTCAATGCAGTTTCAAAGTGCCTCATTGAGATCCTCAGTTTACTACCACCTTTTTGTCTGACATGCTCCTTTATTGCAGTCATGGCGGCTGCATTTACTAGTGCTGCAATGTCTGCTCCAATCATGCCTTCTGTCATTTCCATCAGTTTATCAATGTTTACATCCGATTCCAGCGGCTTTTTCTTTGTGTGTATTTGGAAAATATGCTTCCTTGTCTCCTTGTCAGGCACCGGCACTTCAAGTATCCTATCAAACCTTCCAGGACGCAAGAGTGCTTCGTCAATGATATCCGGCCTATTCGTAGCACCAATCACTACAACGCCCTTTAGGTCTTCTAAGCCATCTAGCTCTGTCAGCATTTGACTGATGACGCGCTCTGTAACATGTGAATCGCCTTCAGAACCTCCTCTTCTCGGAGCTATAGCATCGAGCTCGTCGAAGAATATAACACAGGGAGCTGCCTGACGGGCTTTTCTGAAGACTTCCCTAACGCCTTTCTCCGATTCGCCGACCCATTTGCTTATCAATTCTGGTCCTTTGATGCTGATGAAGTTAGCCTCAGATGTGGCTGCTACTGCTTTGGCTATCATAGTCTTACCAGTTCCAGGAGGACCATAGAGGAGAATCCCTTTTGGTGGTTCTACGTTCGCTTCAGCAAATAGATTTGCATGTTTTAGAGGCCATTCTATTGCCTCTGCCAATTCTTCCTTCACCTGCTGCAGCCCACCAATATCATCCCATCCCATATTTGGTCTTTGTACCAGTACTTCTCGTAGAGCAGAAGGCTGTATATCTCTTAATGCTTCATCAAAATCTTGCTTTGTGATTTTAATTTTATTTAGTATCTCCGCTGGGATCTTGGGCTGTTCTAAGTTAATTTCAGGCAGTATCCTTCTCAGTGAACGCATAGCTGCTTCTTTGCTCAATGCCTCTAGGTCAGCGCCTACAAACCCATGAGTCACCTTTGCAATTGACTCGAGGTTGACATCTTCCGTCAGTGGCATGCCGCGAGTATGAATCAATAGGATGTCCAATCGACCCTGTTCATCAGGTATTCCTATATCTATTTCCCTATCAAACCTGCCAGGGCGCCTGAGTGCAGGGTCAATTGCATTTGGCCTATTTGTTGCGCCAATGACTACGAGTTTTCCCCTTGACTGTATGCCATCCATCAATGTGAGAAGCTGCGAAACAACACGCTTTTCTACATCTCCTGAAACTTCTTCTCTTTTCGGGGCAATGGAGTCGATCTCATCAATGAAGATGATTGAAGGAGCATTTTCTTCAGCTTCTTTGAAGACTTCCCTTAGGCGTTCTTCACTTTCTCCATAGAATTTGCTCATAATTTCTGGTCCGCTGATAGAGTAAAAGTTGGCATTTGTTTCATTGGCAACAGCCTTTGCAAGTAGCGTTTTTCCCGTTCCTGGTGGACCATGAAGCAACACACCTTTTGGAGCCTCTATTCCAATGCGGTCAAATATCTCCGGATGTCTTAGGGGAAGTTCAATCATTTCCCGAACTTTCTGCACTTCATTCTTCAGTCCGCCAATGTCCTCATAGGACACCCTAGGAACCCCTTTTGCTGCCGCCTTGGGAATAGAGCCGATAATGAATTCGGTATTGCTGTCAATCAATGATGCTGCATCAGTAGGTGAAGTGCTTGTAACAGCAAAGCCTATTCTTCTGCCCATAATATTTAGAGGAATCATATCTCCCCGGGTAACGACCCTTCCTTCTAGCAATTCGGGGAGGTAATCCTCAAGCCCCACAATGTTTAGCTCCTCAGTAGGTGCCAAAATTACCTGCTCGGCTTTTTTCACATTGACTTTACGTACACTAACAATGTCATCGATTCCGACGCCAATATTATTGCGAGTGTAGCCATCAATTCTGATCAGTTTTTTACCTTGGTCATCACGCTGACTTGACCACAGTAGCACATAGCTTTTTTTCTTGCCGGATATTTCTAATACATCTCCTGTTGATAGATCCATCTCCTCCATTACTTTCGGATCTACCAATGCCATTCCTCTACCCACAAATTTTGGGTTAGTCTCGGCTACTTTTAGTGATACTTTATTGTTATTATCAAAATTTTTCATTTCTTTTTTCACCTCTCAATAAAAATGGAGTAGATCTGGTCGATTTTACTCCACTTTGACTTCTCTTGCCTTTGACTTTGGAGGTGCCTTCAGTCTAATCTTCAGCTCCAAAATGCCATTTGCATAGGTAGCTTTTGCAGATGTGTCGTCTAGTGTGACATTTATGGGAATGTCTGTGTGGTACTTCTTCTCTCCCTTCTCTGCATGTATGGAGACATACTCTTCTCCAACATTGACTTTGATGTCCTGCTTTGTGACTCCGGGCATCTCTGCGGTGATAGTTAGCGTATTCTCTTTGTCATCCACAACCGTATCAACCAAAGGTTCTCTAACACCGCTTTGCTCTACCAGTCCTCTTGACGATGGTTTAACGTTGCCAAATTCCCTTACATGGGGCTTGCCATCTGGACCTACGGTTATCTGATAGCCATAGTAGTAGGGGCCTTGGATGACCATGTCAGAAGGGCTGGTTTCTCTGATAGTCCTAAACATTCTGTTCAGCATTTCTTCTACTTCGGCAAACTCTCTGTCGATGTTCTCAAACACTTTCCTTCCGAAACCGAAATCCCAATCTCTTGACATTTTGTTGTTCACCAAGCCTATGTAATAGATATTACAATATATAATTTTTTCTCCAGATAGCAATGTTTTTATTACTTAACTATCAGAATATTACATGCTTGGCAATGTACGCTGAGGCAGTATCAGTTCCAGAGGCCATTCGCAGAGTTCTCGCAAATGACCATGTTTATATGCAAGCGCTGGTGCTAGGGATTGCTAATTATACAGCGCTAGGGGAGAGAATTAAACCGGACATTGAGAGATTGACGGGTTCAAAAGTAAACTTAAATACAATTGTAGTTGCTATCAAGAGATTTGCTGATGCACTTGAAAAGAAGAATACGCAGCAGGAAAATAGCAGTACACATTTGATTGCAGCAAAAGCAAAGATGTCATTAACAGGGAGTATAATAGACATTGACTTTCAAAAAGAAAGTAATGACAATGACAATGAGTCCTTAGCCAGTGTTTTAGATGAATTCTTTGAGCAAGATAGCAGATATAACCTGTTTCAAACTGATAATCACTTTTCCCTGCTTACAGAGGATGCAGATGAGATCAGAAGAATGGTTGCTAATGCAATACAAAAATTTGACGGCAAGATAAGTGAAGGTCTTTCTAAGATAACTGTCTCCCTGACGCCTGATGACCAAAGTCCATATCATATAATTTCACTTGTTTCAAATGTATTATACAATCATCAAATTCCAATTCATAGTGCTTTCTTTACTACAAATGAAATCGTATTGATATTGGGTGATAGAGATGCAGCCAAAGCATATGATTTGATCAGAATGAAACTAGGTTAATAATGTTCTATACATATATACAATCATGCCTAAAACTACTGAAATTCTGTCATATGTTTTATAAAACCTATTTGCCTACCATATAGCTCAGTGAATAAAATTGCAGGAGCAGAATAAGAGAACTGACATGGACAGCTCCCTAATGGAGCACTTTGAGCGAGAGATATGGAGCAAGGTTCCTCACCTAGAGGAAGTGTCAGGAGAATTGAAGGTTGTCAACCCAACACCGCTGATTGACATTACTGAAGATTTGAAGCAGTGTGCAAGAGTTGAGTATGGCTTGGATCTTGCCGATAAAGATCTGCAGGTTTTCGGTAAGTTTGATTCTAACTTGCTTGCAGGCTCAATCAAAGTAAGGCCTGCAGTACGCATAATCTATGATGCAATTAAGTCAGGCAAACTTAAGAGTGGACAGACAATAATTGAAGCGACCTCTGGTAACTTTGGGATTGCTCTAGGGCAGATCGCTAGGCTTGGCCTCGATGTGGTTACCCTAGTATCTAGGAAGCTTCAAGAAGGAGTGTTTGAGGAATTGAGAAACGAGAGAACACGTATCTTAAACCTCGACATGGATATCTGCCCTGCTCCGGGCATGAAGGTCAATCCGAATCTCTTGGCTGCTAAAGCAACTGCATCCAACATTCGATCACAGCTCATTGAAATCGGGTTTGACCCTGCGATGTTTGATAAATCACGCTCGGAGGTAGAGGAACTTCTAGCGGGTCAGGACATAATAAATTTGGCAAAGCTTCTTGCAAGGATCTATGGTTGTTTCTGCCCTGAACAGTACGACAACGAGCTGAACATTGAGATACATAGAACTGTGACTGCCACGGAGATAGACCAGCAATTGATTGAACAAGGGCATTCGTTAGACGAATTCAAAGTTGTCTGCACCTTTGGTACAGGTGGCACCTCAGGCGGCTTGAGCAGATACTTGATGGACAAATATGGAAAGAAGTCACTACATGTAATCTTTCCACTTAGTAACCAAGATGTTGCAGGAATAAGGACTAAAGAAAAGGCAGCAGGTTTAAGGTTCTATGAGCCTGAGCGATACGCTGGACAACATGAGGTAGATTTTGGACAGGCAAAACGTCTGTTGAGGTTTTTCGTAGACAAAGGATATGATATAGGAGAAAGCAGTGCCCTTGCGCTTTACGCGGTGATGCAGATGGCAAATTTCGGTGGAGATGCAGGAAGAAAGTTTGTAGTAATAGTCGCGGATGGAATCCAGAAGTACAGAAGAAGCATTGAAATGATGCAAGAGACACAGAAGAAGCGTCTAGACGTTCCTCTACAGGAAGCTGTATCGAATATTGGAAACTACAACAGAGTTCTTTGGATTCACACAATGTATACCCCTCGCAAAGAGGGAATAGAGTTAATTGCGAATTCACTGGGGGTTGATGAAAGCAAGATCTCTGTCCCAAAAGCCAGCGATGTAGAGCGACTTTTATCAACTCAAAAGATTCCTAAGGAACTGGATGGTGCATTACGCGGAGGAGATAATAGTAATAGTAAGGCGTTGCTTGTCTGCATGATGGGTAACACCTCGCTGAGAGTTGCTGAAGTACTTGCAGAAAAAGGAATTGCGGCTGAAAGCTTGACTGGGGGAATCTCAGCACTCTCTCAAGATAAAGGTAAACAAATTTCTGAATTGGTGCGAATAGCAACAGAGTAAAAATAAGACATTACAAGAAATACAAGCAGACACTATTGATTTGGGGCGGATTGCGGAAGCTAGCATTTACTAACTTCAATTCTGCATTACGTAAATAATAGGTACGATATTTCGAAGCAGGATATTGCTCCAGTCACATGTAGAGTGATGATGAAGAAATATTTATTGGCTATTCAACAACAATAGTCTGACTCTGCTCGCGCATGAATTCTGTCAGGTAATGAGAGCCTCCCGTTCCTTTACCCCGAGTACCTGACTCCTTCCATCCTCCAAACGGTTGGCACCCAACCATTGCACCAGTTGTTGCACTTGCCTGCCTGTTAACATAAACTACTCCTGCTTCGATGCTATCAAGGAACTTTTCGATTTCTTCTGGCTTTCTGGTAAATATTCCGGCCGTCAACCCATATTCGGTGTCGTTTGCAAGCTTGATAACGTCATCAAATCTTTCATAGTCAGCGGCACATAGGATGGGAACAAACATCTCTTCTCTAAATAGCCGGTGCTTTTTTGGCAGACCGACAATAATCGTTGGCTCTACATAGTAGCCGTACCTTAGATCGTCATCCTTTTTGATGGAACCTCCAACAAGCACCTTGGCATCCTTCTCCGCTGCCCTTATGTATTTTTGATATTTTCGATAGGCATCTTCATTGGCGAGTGGCCCAACAAAGGTATTGGAGTCAAGCGGATTTCCTATAGGCAAATTCTTTGTCTTTTCAACAAGCCGCCTGAGAAACTCGTCCCTCACGTTCTTGTGGATATAAACACGAGAACACGCGCTGCACTTTTGTCCCGAATAGCCAAACGTTGCTTTGAGGACACCATCGACTGCGCTATTGATATCGGCCGTTTCAGTCACTATCACCGGATTCTTGCCTCCAAGCTCAGCGATTAGCGGTTTGAGCTTTGTCTTGCTAAACTCTTTTGCTATGCTGAAACCAGTGTCTCGAGAACCGGTGAATACAATGCCAGCAACATCCTTGTTGCTGACAAGCTCATTGCCTATCTTGCCGCCTGGCCCAATGACTAGGTTGAATACACCATCGGGCAGTCCTGCCTGCTTGAATATTTCTGCAAACTTCAATGCAATAATTGGAGTATTGCTAGAGGGCTTGGCAACTACAGTATTCCCAGTAATTAGTGCGCCGGTGCTCATACCTACAAAAATAGCAGCAGGAAAGTTAAAGGGAGCAATTACTCCCCATGTTCCATAGGGTTTCATGACGCTTCTACTCCTTTCATTTGGCAGAGCGCTATTCATCAACGTTTCAAAGCCGTTATTTCTTTCCATTTCTTCAGAATAATAGCGTAAAAAGTCGATGGCCTCATCTATGTCTGCCATTGCCTCGTAACGATTCTTGCCATTTTCATATGAGACCCACGCTGCTAGCTCAAATTTACGTTCGGCAACGATGTCTGCTGCAACCCTGCATACATGTACTCGCTCTTGGTAGTCTATTTTGCCCCAGCGCTCAAATGCCTCTTTTGCAGCTGCGATAGCTTTCCTAACATGGCTGGCACCTCCAATTGGCATATATCCAAGCACGATTCTTGTGTCAATAGGGGAGGTATGCTTTATCGTATTTGAGGTCGTTAACTCACTTCCGCCAATCACCATTGTATAGGTCCTACCAAACTCTGGTCTTACCTGCTCAAGTGCTTTCTCGTACCTGTCATGGAATTGCCCTTCAGCCTTTTCCATCAGGAACCTGTGCAGAGTATGCTCGTTTGAGAACATCTACATTTGTATAATTGAAAGACCTTAAAAATTATGTACTTTTCTGTCTAAAATCATCAACCTCGATTTCATGCGTCGATCACATTTGAGGTTGATTTTGGCAAGCGTGTCTAAGTCTAGATACTGTTTCTATTGCATTATTAGATCAAGATGTAAAAAGACTACTATAGAATCACAGTTTGTAGTGCAGTACAAGCTCGCCGCCCTTTTTCCGCTGTATTTTCTTGAGCTGCAGCTTGATGCTTTGGGCCATTTCATCAAATCCATCTCCCTCGACAAGCGTCGTTGCCAGCCTACCGCCTGCTATTTTAGGGGCAATTGTTATTGTGAGCTCGTCTACAAGCCAAAGATATAAAAGAGACCAGTTAAGCTCGCCTCCACCCTCTACCAATATTTTTCTCAGTCCCATCTTTTCCAGCCTGCGAAATAGCAGTTTAAGGTTGACGCCGTGGGGCACAGCGGCGCTTTCTCCCTTTTTCCCTTCGCTTATCACCAGCACCTGTGCGCTCATATCTCTTAATTTCGTTATCTTTTCCTCGGGTGCCTGATCCGTTACTGCTACAATAGTCTTAACCCTGGACGCAGTACGCATTATTTGAGAATCAAGTGGAATTCTGCCTCTGCTGTCGACTATCACCCTAGCGGGGTTCTTACCCTTCGCTAGTCTTACCGTGAGCTGTGGGTTATCTGCTAAAATTGTAGATATTCCTACTACTATGGCATCTACAGAAGCGCGCAGCTTGTGAACTCTAACAAGATCCTCTCTTGAAGAGATTTTTGAATCTCCGCTTGATGTGGCGATCTTACCATCAACTGTCATTGCACTGTTGATTATTACCTTCAATCTACGAACCGCCCATCGATCATGACTGCTCTGATAGAGCTTTGACTTACCCTGTGAACTATTGCAGCATATGGGTCGTGTATTGGGTAGAGGTCTGCATGCTTTTTGTCAATGAATACTAGATCTGCGGCTCGGCCGGTCTCTATGCACCCAGTATTGAGTCTTAAAATTTGTGCTGCGTTTATAGTTGACATTTTCAAGACTTCATGTGCTTTTAACATCTCACCTTCAATCGCCCTTGACACCTTCCAAGTATAATCCAGTTCTCTCAGGATGTCTGGAGTATTTAGCATGACGTTGTCTGTTCCAATGGCTACAAGGCAGCCTTGCCGGAGCAGCTGGACAACCTTTGGAATGCCTGCGCCAAGTACACCATTTGCCCTTGGGCAAATTACGATACCGGTCCCACTTTTTGCGACAAGCGACATTTCGTTTTCTGTTGCATTTGTCATATGGACAACAAAGTCAGGCTTTAGATGTTCCATTATCCTATATACTTCGCTTCTGCCAGTGTGCTCCTTCGCAAATTTGACTGTCTCTTTTGACTCGGCGGCATGTATTGCAACTAATTTTTTTCCTGCCAGCTGCCTGTATTGTGCAAGAGTAGCATCAGTGTTTTCATTTGCGCCGCTTATTCCAAATCCATCTGCCAGTTCAACTACCTGTTTAGCCTGCTCTCCTTTTTCAGGCGGCAGGCCAGCTGTATCCGTTGGGCTGCTGTAATAATTTATCCTTCCAAGCGTTACGCATTTTATCGGCAGACCATTAACTGCATCTCTTAGAAGCCTTATCCCCTCCAATCCATCTTCACGAAAGTCTGCAAATGCAACTATTCCCTTTTTTATCATCAAAATTGCAGAATTCCTGATGAAGGTCTTCAGATGCTCTGGCAGGCTCTTTTGCAGAATCTTACTCTTAACACCAAATACAGGATGCACTCTTGCATCAAGCCGCTGCCCAGCGGCAATATCCTTTCCTATTGAATCAGCAATGTGCGTATGCGCATTGATAAATCCTGGCATGACTATGAATCCCTTTGCATCCAGCTTCTTGCCAGAACCCCCATAACTACCAGCAGAGGCGCTACTTATCTTGCCACCTTCTATCTCAATGTAGCCCCGCTCAACATAGTCTAGATCTCTGCCCAAAAGAAGGCTGACATTTGTTATTGCTAAGGACATTGTATTTCATATATTGTTTGTATTTTTCCTTCCTCGCGGAGGTCTCTAATTGTGTCAAGTGCCTTTGTCGCGGCTTCTGCTGCTCTTCTACCTGTCTTGCCAACCCCTATACCGCAGTTGAGCTTGATATCAATGCCGTCAGTCACCCTCTTTAACACTTCGTCAGCCTGCTCTTTTGTCATGCCATTAGAAATTACCATGATATTATCGCCGCCAAGAAAGAACGCAAGAGAATTGTGCTTCAGTAACTCTTCTGCAAGCCTACTGTAGATCTTCATTACAAGTACTGTCAGTTCATAAGGGGATAACCTATTACCCACTTTTGCTGAGCTATCAATATCGATATGCATTATTTGGGCTACATCTGCCCGGGGGTGCAAATTGCCAAATATTCTAGCGCTGCCATCAAGCATCTTTCTCCCCTCTTTTCTCGTGCGATAGGCGTTCAGGTTTGCTTCAAATGCAGTTTTGCCGGCGCCAATTGTCATCGACATCAACATGTTGTCATACAGCTTTGTAAGCTCATGTTGTATGTGTAGATGATCATTAGCATCAAGGCCATTTGTTATCGCGAAATATTCATCGAACCTATTGAAGAAAACTATGCTATCCTTTTCTGAGAATAGCCTTTGTACATCATGATAGATCCTCGCTTGCAGCATCTGAAGCTGTGCTTCCCTGTCACTTCCAAGGGTGAGAGTCCATTGCCCATATCCTTCAATTCTAATTATTGTCAGCTGTATCATTTATTATTACAATCCCTCCGTCCACTGCCTTTTGTAGCTTTCTCAACCGCAAAACCATGTTTACTGCCGCATTGACTGCTCTAGTCGGCACAAGCTTTGCTCGCGTTCTTGCTTGCTCAATCGTCATTCCAGGACCCGCTACACCAAGTGTCACCGGCTTGCCATACTTTAGTGATAGATCAGCTATCAGTCGTGCCGCATTTTCAGCCACTATGTCATCGTGCCGGGTGTCCCCTTTTATCACAGCGCCAAGTGTGACTACGGCATCCACATTTTTCTTTCTCAACAATCGCTCAACTGCAAGTGGCATATCAAAGGTGCCAGGCACATACAAGATATAGCTTACCTCAGCGCTTACATTGGCTGCATGATCCCTTGCACCTTCTAGCATTTTGAATGTTATCTCGTTATTGAACTCGGAAACTACTATTGCAAGATAAATCAATTCTTGGTTATGCCACCCTGGCATTAGCTTTGAGTTCGCTTGCATCAATTAGAGGGATACCAAATCTTGCGGCATATTTTTGCCCAGCATCTATTGAGAGCGACCTATGTGTAATTGAGTCCATCATCTCACAAATGGCTACTGCCGGTGTAAGGTCTGCAAGCTGTGTCAGATAAACGCATAGCTCAGTGTGACCCATCCTGTCGTGTAGTAGATGCTTTGATGCTATAAGTATCGGCACATGGCCCGGCGCAAGAAAGTTCCTGGCAAATTGTTCTATGCCACCATTGTCGATATTCTTACATATTTCTGCCATCTTGAATATGGTAAATGCTCTGTCCTGATCGGTGATGCCAGTGTAGGTCGAGCGATGGTTGACAGCTATTGAAAATGACGGCTTATCCCCGTAGTTGGTTCTGCCCTCTGTCAATTTTGAAAACACTGGGTTTACCTTGCCCATCTCAGCTATGATGTCGTGCATATAGACAAGTCCCAACTTGCTTGTAATCTCGTTTGCGATCGCAAGACACACAAGTCCTCCAGCTTCTTTTCTCATCGTTGCGATATGGTACGGCTTGATATGCTCCGCAGCGATTACCATATCGATCTCATTCTCACGTGCTTTGTCGTCATGAACGAGCACAAACCTGCCAGCCTTGAGAGCTGCTATTGCTTCGGCAAGAGACAACGAGTGATTGTGCCGCTTTATCTAATTAAAAGATTACTAAAATTTTGGTTATTACCAACGTTTTGGTAGTATTGCATATAGAGTTTGTATAAAAGGTGTTGCAAGGTGCTTGTCCATAGTAAAATTAGTCTAACGATGGCTATATCTCTCTCTACGACTACTATAAGCGAATACCCGATGCATACCAGTTCCCATGAGATGCTTCCTGAAAGACTACAATGATATCTTTTTTCTGCACCTTCCATATCCTTGTAATGTCGTCGGTTATTGCCTCTGCCAATCGATCCTTTTCAGTCTGAGTTCTTCCGCTATATGTTTCCACTGTCACTATAGGCATATACAGAAAAGTAATGCATTACAAAGATTAAATGTTTTATTTTAACCTCTAGGCTTTTGGCTGCAAGTTGGTCATGACATATTTGGCAAGAATATCTGTCTCAATGTTAACACGGTCACCTCTACGCTTCATGCCAAGGGTCGTCACCTTTAGGGTGTGAGGTATGAGTGAGATAGAAATACGATCACCTTCAACGCCTACTAGAGTGAGGCTAACGCCATCAACTGCGATCGAGCCCTTGGGGGCCAAAGATTTTGTTAACCGCTCATCGAGCTTTATCCAGATAGTTGTTTCAGATGACATCTTTTGAATGTCGTCAATGACCCCAGTGCCATCCACATGGCCTAAAACAAAGTGCCCCTCGAGCCTATCTCCCACTTTCAGTGACCTCTCGATATTAACCATTTCGCCGGGTTTGGTTTGACCAAGGTTTGTTCGCCGTATGGTTTCAGATACCATCTCAAACTCAGCTTCGCCTCTGGATAGCTTTGTCGCTGTAAGGCAGGCGCCATTTATGCATACGCTGTCGCCTTTCTTGAGACCTCGCCCAAACTTTCCTAGTCTGACTCGTATAATGACCTCAGCTCCACTCTTGCTCTTTAAGATGTATGTAACCATGCCTATGCCGTCGATAATGCCTGTGAACATCTAGTAGTAACTGTTAATGGTTATTGAGAATATTTATTTGCAGTTGCTTCCATTGTGTCTCAGACATACAAAAGATGTGCCAGACAGCTGTGTTTTATGGTGAGGCGCTAGCAAGGTATGGGTTTGGAGGCTCTCATCCATTTGGGACCGACAGACTTGAAGCGTTCTGGAACAAGTTGCAGAGTGAAAACATTGGCAATATCGTAGTGGAAGAGCCTTTGATGGCAAGTTATCAAGATGTGGTGTTATTTCATGACTCAGCATATGTTGAATTGGTAAAAGTGGCATCAAGGCAGGGTGGTGTGCTCCTCGACAGGGGTGACACACCAGCATTCAAGGGTGCTTTTGAAGCCTCGCTCTATGTTGTTGGATCGACACTGGCTGCACTTGACATGGTAATGATGGGCAGAGACCACGAGAAGAGAAAAGTGAATCATACTTTCAACCCCATTGGTGGCTTGCATCATGCAAGACGCGACTCTGCAGGTGGTTTTTGCATATTCAACGACATCGGTATTGCAATCTTGGCAGCACGCGAAAAATATAGAATAAAGCGTATAGCATACATTGATATTGACGCACACCATGGAGACGGAGTCTTTTATGAATTTGAAGATGATCCACTCCTATTCTTTGCAGACATTCACGAAGATGGTCGCTACCTCTATCCGGGCACTGGATCTGTAAGTGAAGTGGGCAAAGGTGCAGCAGCAGGCACCAAGCTTAACATACCGCTTGAGCCTGGTGCTGGCAACGACCAATTCATAGAAGCATTTGGCAAGATAGAACACTTTGTCGATAATGTGAGGCCGGAATTGATAATAATGCAATGTGGCGCAGATGGGCTTGCAGGCGATCCAATAACACATTTGCAATTTACTTCAAAGGCACACATGTTTGCTGCAGATTCTATTCATAGATTGGCCCACAAGCATTGCAATGGCAGGATAATTGCGCTTGGAGGTGGAGGCTATAATAGGGAAAATATCGGCGCTGCTTGGACTGAAGTAGTTAGGTCACTGGCTGTTGATGCCGATTTCAGATAACAGCAAATGAAATCTCTTAAACTATATTGAAAACTATATTGAAAAACTACTGTTAAAAATACTAACACGATTACAATATAATAAAAAGAAATTGAAAGGTTACCCTCCGATTGATGCCTTTATGGAGCTAGATCAGAGATATTGATATCTACTGTAAATGAGCGGATTTCACTTAGGACAATTGCCGAAATGTATTTCATTTAAGTAAAGGAATTAGCAGGCATAGCGTGTGTGTCTTCTCTATTTTGTAGGGGCATCTATCTCTCGCTATTTTCTTCTAGCTGGAATGGATTCGTCCAAACCTGGCGGTGCGATTTCACCAATCTGACCGTATAGTCTTAGAAATTTGTCTCCTTTTTCAGTTGTTCTAAAAATCTGTTCTGAGGAATTAAAGTCAAGTAGACCATTGATAGTGAGAACATTAAGATACTCCTTTAATTGAGCATATGATAGAAATGCTCTGTACATTATCTTAGTTTTTGTTGCCCCACCACTTGCAGCTTCAAGAATTTGTGATATGATGTCGGTTCTGCTTCTGTATCGCACGCTATCTCTTATGAAATAGCAGACTATTAAAGGATTGGACAAATAACTTCTAATAAGTATCATAAAAGTTTATGGGTTAAGAGTACCAGAGCAGAAGTATTAACGTGAAACCTTGCCGATCCGACTAGATTTATTAGCACTTGTCCCTTTTTGGAGGCCCATTTCAATCTTCAACTGCGAGAGAGATATTGCAGATTCCAGAGCTGGAGTGATTCCTCAGCTGTATTTCAAAGGCTTTACAGACAAGGTTAATTTGATATTTCACTTTATCAAATCTTTCAAGCTTGCCTGGTCTTATGGCGCCATTGCAAAGTTTCTGATGCATATATGTTTAAAGTAATTGGGCTGATAGTCGTGGGAATATTCCTGATGACGTTTGGCACCTACTTTCTTAGCATAGCAAACCTGCCCGTCTTGCAGCTGCCAGATGTCAACTGGACACTTGTAGGATTTGTCACAATTATTGGAAGTATAGTAACATTTGGTTCGGCATTTGCAGTCAGTAGGCTTGTCTGATGGTATGGATGTTCCTGGAATAAAGTAATGACATGCAGGATATTTTAGAATCATAATAGTGTAATGTAACTTTCTGCAACCACAAGAAAGTGACGTAACCTACGGCCATAGTGACGATATATTAGATGAAAGTTATGATTGTTATTCCTTACTGCTTGTCATGGTTAGTACTTATAATGCCGTTATATGCAAGATGTATTGCTTGACTAATTGGTTTTTATGTGAATGCCAGATTGGATTTTGCTTCTGCTTAGGAAGGAGGCAAGTAAATACCAGCTTTTATCGACGAGGCCGATAGGTTATATATCTATTATACTATGCACTTCGCCAAGGCTGAGATCATGAGACTAAGCAGTCAGATTACAATGTTCAAATAGATAACTTAAAAGAGCCAATTTGATCTCAATCAATTTGAAATGAGCGCCAAAAAGGCTTACGACGATGTTTTGAGGTTGATGCATGAGCATCACAAATGGTTTAACACGTCGATCCCGCTTATAGCAAGTGAGAATATCCCAAGCCCTGCAGTGAGAGAGGCTCTTATGTCTGACTTTGGCAATCGCTACGCAGAAGGATGGCCTGGAGAGCGTGTCTATGCGGGCTGCATTTTCATTGACCAGGTAGAGCTAATATGCAACGACCTTGCACGCAGGGTTTTTAGAGCAGAATTTGCCGACTGCAGGGCCACATCAGGAGTCGTAGCAAACCTTGCCATCTATGCAGCCTTTTCAAACCCTGGCGACTGGATGATGGCTGCATCTATACCGTCAGGGGGCCATATTTCGCATGGGAAGAAAGAGCACTCAGGCACTGCGGGATTGGTACATGGCCTCAACATAGAGCATTATCCCTTTTCAAAGGAAGAGATGACAATAGACGTGGACGAAACAAAGAAAAAGATAGAAGAAATGGCACGCAACGGCAAGACGCCCAAGATAGGGATGTTTGGCGGTAGCTTGTTTTTGTTCCCGCACCCAGTCAAAGAACTAGCTGACTTTATGCACGACTATGGTATGTACATCAACTATGATGGAGCACATGTTGCTGGGTTGATTGCAGGAGGCGAGTTCCAAGATCCGCTGAGGGAGGGAGCTGACTCAATAACCATGAGCTCACATAAGACGCTTTGGGGGCCCCAAGGCGGTTGTATAGTGTCGTACGCAAGGCATGCAGAGCATATTAAAAAGGCAATATTTCCCGGAAATACCAGCAGTCACCACCTCCACCATGTAGCGGGGAAGGCCATTGCATTGGCTGAATCGCTAGAATTTGGCAAGGCGTATGCCAAACAGGTGATAAGTAATGCCAGGGCATTAGCAGAGGCACTTGCAAGCTATGGCTTTAGACTTCTAGGGGAAAAGAATGGCTACACTGCATCGCACCAGATTGCTGTAGATGTGACTAGGTTTGGCGACGGCGGTACCATCGAAGAAGAGCTTGAGAAGGCAGGCATCATATTGAATCGGCAGTTGCTACCAGGAGACATCAAGGCGGGCAGACACTATATGCACCCTAGTGGCGTGAGGATAGGAGTACCGGAGACTACGCGGCTTGGCATGAAGGAAGGTGAGATGAAAGAGATCGCTAATTTTATCAAGCGTGTTGTGGTGGACAAGCAGGATCCAGCAATGATAGCCAAGGATGTGGCTGACTTTAGAAAACAGTTTCAGCACGTGCAATATGCATTTGACAACGAAGTTAAGGCGTATGAATATATCAGCTTGATAGGCAACAGATAGATAGAGGAGGAAAATTCTTTGACTCAATGGAATTTTTCTTGTTAAAGCGGAAGCGTAAGGGATGACTATTACTCCTCTCGTAAAGCTATTTTGGGGGGGAGCAGTTAGTGATATCTGAAAAAATGGCTGCCATAAACGTAATAAGTTTTGTCTATAGTACAGCATCGGAAATGTTACTAGTACTACTAAAGCTTAGCAGTATGTGACCTCAGGAAATACACTCATTTTCAACTAGATCAAATTATGGAGATATTCAGCAGTTGAGTTGCTATTCTCTACAGTACAACATTTATAGTAACCTAGTAAGGTCGCTTTGGCATTCAGGTGAATTTTTTTCTAATGAGAACCTAAATCTAGATTTTTGTAGATTCTCATACGGCTGTCTCTCCATCGTGAGAGCAATTTTTCTATTGGATTGCAAATTCTCTGGGAGAGAATAAAACTTTTAACTTTGTGTAGCTTGATGCAGGCACATCCTGTATATACGTATCTCCAATAGCTGTTGACGGAAAGAAGGCTTTAGTTGGTCAACAACCATTAGTCGTCCGTATCGACAAGTCTACCGTCAGCGATTACTGCTTCAATCTTCTTTGTATTGCTTATGTCTTCTAGTGGATTCGAAGAAAGAATAATCAGATCAGCTTGCTTATCAGATTGTATCGTGCCTACTCTATCATCAATATCCAAAGCTGTAGCACCATTCTTTGTTGCAATCTCTATGACTTCCGATGGTTTTAGTCCCGCTTCTGCTAATAGCTCTAGCTCGTTATGGAGACTTGCTCCCGGAATTAGGCCAAAGTTCGGTATATCGGAACCTGATAGAATTTGTACTCCATTATCATACATCATTTTTGTTAATTGTAGGACTTTAGCCCAACGTAGTTGATTTTGTGGATTAGAAAAACCACCATCATCATCCTTTAGCATAGCCTCGTATATGCTCAAAGTAGGGTCTACGGGTATATCATTTTCTACTAATGCATGTATCATTTCCTTAATTTCCGTACTATTGAGATCCACCAAATCAAGCCATAAGAAATGGTCAAAAGGACCACCATTTTCAAGGAATTGCTCCCGTTTGTCGCCTGATGGTAATAAGGAAGGATTCACGGGCACTCCATGGGTTAAAGCGTCAATTCCCAAGTTTGCAGCATCAGTCCAACTTGTCAGATAGAGATGTCCTATGACTCTTATTCCCCGACTATGAGCTTCATCTATAGCAGTTTTTACCAAATTGGGCGGTAAACCAACATAGAGCTTGACAAAATCCACTCCTGCTGCCGCCTGATCACGGACTTCTTCTCGGGCTTCTTCTTCAGTGCTAATTTGCTTTTCTACAAACGGTATTGCTATTTGCGGGCCATTTAGCAATCTTCCAGCGGTAAATATTTCAGGGCCTTTGATATTGCCTTCAGATACATTGTGTTTTAAGGCTGTTGATTGATTGGTAGGACCACCAGGATTTCTTATTGTAGTAACTCCATAATCTAAGAGCATTTTAAGTGCAGTTTCTGAAAAATTCTGGTCGTATGAGTTCTTTCTGACCCCAGCAACATGAGCATGCATATCAAAAAGGCCGGGTATGACATATTTCCCTGTAAGATTTAAGATATTTACTCTTTCAGTTTCATTATTGATACGTGAGTAATATTGATCGCGGTATTCAGTTTCATTGGTTATTGCAACTATTTTATTGCCATTAATAATTATGACTGCATTTGGTTTTGGTGGATCTCCAGTGCCATCTATTAAGGTAGGTCCTACCAATACAGATATTGTATCATTCTTCATTGTATCCAATGGCAAAGATGAGAATGATGATTTATTCTGAGAAATGGAAGCAGAAGTCATAATACTGCCAGATTCGTAGTAGGGAGATTCTTGTGACAAGAACGCGATTTTTTTTGAATCGTGATGAGATGGCGGATTAGTAAGTAACATCAATAGTGAAGAGACCATGACTAAAAAAACCAATGATATCACTATGAATTTGAAATACTGAGGAAATATTCTCATCTAGGCAGGAATAAGAGATGGTAACATGACTTAATGAGTTCTTCTGTTTTAGTTTTCTTCTTCTTCTTCCCTCTTTAGTTTACAAGAGATGGTTTTCCTAATTCAGGGTCATTATAACCACTAATCATGAAGAAAAGCCAGTATTTATGGCCGAGAATGACATAATAATCTAAACTATTAACAAGCAGGAGTCTTTCTGCCTATAGCAGACGATAATGAGCAACCTAAAATACCAATCTGAGAATCCATTATCATAAAATGGATGTTAAGAAGTTTTGTTTTGAGCTTTTTAAGATTTATTGAAGGAGCGGGTCGGTGTTATCTATTTTGTTGCTGCCATCATTAATTCTGCAGCTGTAGTGAATAACTTTCTCTTCAGTTCTTGTCTGTTTTTATTGTTGCTATTATTGGACCCACTTCCGCTTTGTTGAAGTATTTTCGTTTTTGCTTCTATGTACGCTAAGACGGACAGCTCTTCGACTTCTTTATCATCGATATGTACGTTACCGTTTTCGTTATTCAATTCAAATGATATGTAATAGAACTTTGACTTTAGTTTCATTACTTTTGTATAAAGCAGAAGAGTGTTTTTTGATATATTGTTCTTATTGCTGCTAATGGCAGCAACTTCTCCGTCATTAATCTGAGAAATTACAAGCTTTGAATTGCCATATACTTTTACGATATCATTACTATAACGATTTTTGATAAGCCATTCAAGTGCTCTTATCAACGCAGTATAAGTGGCGACGCTATTGGTGGATGATGGAGAATTTGGCTCCGCTGCTAGACCACAAGACTCGTTTAATAAATGACCTTCTTTATTCCTAATGATATAAGCATAACATGCTATGCCTCCGAAGCTCCTTGGTAAACATTGTCCTAGAAAGCGCACAGTTACTATTTCCTTCATCTTAAGTTTTTTGCATTACGCGCATTTAATACATAAGTATATGCCTATGCCTTTTTTCCTAGAATGAGGAAGAAGAAAAGAGAAGTTCCCGCATTATACACTCCTTCTTTCAACTTTTGATTTTGAACCTTTAACTTTACAATTGACAAGAATTGAGAATCTTCTTTGGTCTAAATTATGGAAGTTCATATGAAGTGAATTATGATTTCTGGAGTAGAATGGACTGATAAAACAAAAGAAAACAAAGGGCTTAAAAAATAAAGCATAGTTGGAATTATTGTTGCAAATCGCTAACCCAAATATGTTCCAAAACAAAGGTTGGTATTAGTTCTCTGCCAATGACTATATTGTCAGATTCATTTTTGTAAAATGTAATTGTAACAAAATCTGACACAACTTGAATATTGATAGTTTCGCAAATCTGTGGATCTTTTTTTGCGTCAAACTCTAGGATCTTTATTGCCCCTGGGTTGTTTACCTCTCTCTGGGAATACCTAACAACTACGTTAGCAACTTCTAAGCCATGGAATTTTATTGTCTTTTTAATGTCTGACATATCTTGTTATCTAATATAAGATGCAGCAATAAAACAATAATAAATTTTACAATTTCAGAAAATGAACTATATTCTCGCATCGAGACGATATGCGAGAATATTTTTGTTGATGAGGCTTAGAAAAAGTGCACATATATGTATATGTATTATCGATCAATAATCAGACAATTCTACTAGGGCTTTACTACTCTGAGGGCGTTGCCTTTTTGCTTCTTTGAACAAAGCTTGTTGCTTTATCGGTAAGAGAAGTCCCCAGGTCTATCGCTTTGGCGACATCGTCTCTGTTAGCTGGATCCACTGTCTGTTGCAAATCACTTTGTTTTTCCTTCCCTTCCCTATATTCAATTTGTGTGCCTGTCGATTTAATGTGATAAGGTTCCTGTACTTTGTCGGCAGGAGTATTGGTCTTATTCATTATTCCCTTAGACCAAACTGCAACGTCCGGCTCGTCTAGTATATCAATTATTCCGGTTCGTGTATTACCAGCTTTTGTTAGATCAGAAGTATTATCTTTGATTGCTGTTGTTGTTTTTTCAGTCTTATCTATCGTCTTTTTTTTGCTGCTTGCTAACTCTTGTGAATCACTTTGCTCTTCAGTCTCATCTTTTGTGTGATGAGGAGGCATTTTTGTATCAACTAATCAATGGTTTACATACATTATAGATATACTTCCAACACCAAGGCTTCAGTCAACCAAGAGATATGACAAAAATCTAGCAGGCTGGAACCAAATTCAAGCGTAATTGCCTATTATCATTTTAGGCCTCCCGCTTTCCTTGATTGATTGGTTCTTAACTTTATATTAATATGTACTTTATACTTTAAGAAAAGAAAGTGAAGATTGGACTAATTTCAGATACCCATGACAATTTCAAGACCATAGAAGTTGCTGTTAGCATATTTAGAGAGAAGAGAATAGACCATGTGATCCATGCTGGCGACATAACTACTCCTGAAGCAGTAGAAGCTTTTGCAGGATTAAAATTGATAGGCGTATTGGGAAATAATGATGTAGACAAAAAAGGACTTTACAATGCTTTTGAAAAAATAGGCGGCCAGCTCAGAGGGGAGATTTGTGAAATTGAAGAAGACGACCTACTAATAGCCGTCTATCATGGAACTAATTTTAAGAAACGAGAAGCTTTGATTCAATCAGGAAAATACAATGTTGTAGTTTATGGCCATACTCATAAGACAGAAAACAAACTTGTTGGAAAAACAATTGTCATTAATCCCGGAACTGCTAACGGGTGGTTCTTTGGTTACAAGGCAACTGCTGCGATATTTGACACTGTAAGCAAGAAATGTGATTTTATAGATCTATAATAAAAGTATATCGCGATGTCCACATAGGCATATACGGAAGGAAAATAATGCAAATTCTCTATCACTACATCCCTAGAAAAAAATCAAAATTTGCAACTGCTATCTCACAGCTTGCTGTGTGCCAACTGTTTTCACTACAAAACCTGAGAAAGTTGACTACCGGTGCTAAGTACCAACTACGAATCTATCTCACCATGACAGCAATAATGTCAGTCCGTGAAACAGTTGTATCAAAAGGCAACTTTACACCAGGCCAAAGTTGGGGCGCACTGAGGAAGGCATGGAAGGGATACAGGATCGCCAAGGTACAGGGCGACAACGCTAAGATGAGTGAATATGCGACCAAGATCAGAAAGCTCCAAGGCGAATTGGGAATAAGCGTTGCTTCATTCCCGCACTTAGGGATAAACTAAGTGTAACTTTTTTTCTTTTTCTATTAAAATTATCCATAAATTGAATCGTTCTTTGACGATAGTTGTTGTTTTAGCTTCATCTCGATCTGTGCTTTTGGCATAGCGCCTATGATTACGTCGACTGCCTTGCTGCCCTTGAATATCATCAGCGTGGGAATGCTCTGTATTCCAAATGAAGCAGCTATTCTTTGATTCTCATCTACGTTAACCTTGCCAAATGCTACCCTGCCAGAATATTCTCTAGATAACTGTTCGATTATTGGTGAGACTATCCTACACGGGCCGCACCAAGGAGCCCAAAAGTCCACAAGCATGATAGGATATTTTGTAACCTCGCTTGCAAAGTTAGAATCCGTAAGCACTATTGGCTCGGTAATGGATGACATCATTGCCTTGGTAGCAGCCTCCTTTTGCAGTTCGGCCAGCTTCTTATGCTTGATCGCCTCAAGTTCATCGTCTGAGCTCATATACTAACTAGATCATTAGTGTAGAGATTGGCTATATTTCTTACGAGCGATATCTAATTATTAGATTGACTTCCTTTTTGGGAGCAGATAAGGTGATTCACTTTGGTCGAAAATGATGAAAGAAGCAATGTCATGGCCGAGCAGCAAGAGGACAAACTAATTGAAGAGGGAGGAGGAGAAGTTGAGGCACTGAGAGCTGAGCTCGAGTCAGCCAAGAGTGAACTGAGAAAGGCAAAGGAATCCTCAGAGAACAATCTTAATAGGATGAAGTACCTAATGGCAGACTTCGATAACTACCGCAAACAGATGGAAAAGCAGCTTGCCTCAAAGGCAGAATCGATCAAGGCGGAGTTGCTACTCAAGTTTCTCAACATACGTGACGATTACCTACGAGCGCTCTCGGTAGCTAGGCAAAGCAAGTCAGAGCAGGGAGTAGTCATTGAAGGATTGGAAGGAATACTGAAGAATATTGACTCGCTCCTTGCCTCAGAAGGAGTAAGAGAGATAGAAGCAGTAGGGACACCTTTTGACCCAAATGTGCACGACGCTATAGCATATTCTGCACGAGATGACTTGGCAGAGAATACAGTGACTGCCGAAATAAGAAAGGGCTACATGCTCAACGGGAGGGTGCTAAGACCAAGCCTAGTTGAAATCTCAAAGATAGTTAAAAATAGCGTTAATGACACTAAAGAGGTGAATATTCAAGGAGGACAAGGAGGCGGATAATATGGGAAAAATAGTAGGTATTGATCTTGGAACAAGTAACTCAGCGGCTGCAGTATTGGTAGGCGGTAAGCCGACAATAATCCAAGCGGCAGAAGGCACTTCTATAGGCGGCAAGGCATTCCCATCAGTGGTAGCATTTACCAAGGATGGGCAACTCATTGTTGGCGAACCAGCTCGCCGTCAGATGATTTCAAACCCCGAAGGAACCGTCATTGCGGCAAAAAGAAAGATGGGAACAGATTTTAAGTTCAGGGTATATGGCAAAGAGTACACTCCACAGCAGATATCGTCATTCATTCTGCAAAAGATCAAAAGAGATTCAGAAGCGTTCCTAGGAGAAACGGTCGATAAGGCAGTCATTACCGTGCCGGCGTACTTTAACGATAATCAACGCCAGGCGACTAAGGACGCTGGAGAAATTGCAGGTCTTCAAGTAGTAAGGATAATTAATGAACCCACTGCTGCATCACTTGCCTATGGGCTTGACAAAGCAAACAAGGACCTCAAGATAATGGTCTTTGATCTTGGAGGAGGAACACTTGATGTCACGATAATGGAGATGGGAGGCAGCGTGTTCCAAGTCAGATCTACTTCAGGTGACACGCAGCTTGGTGGCACAGATATGGATAATGCACTTGTCGAATATGTAGTACGGGAGTTCCGCAATCAATCTGGCCTTGATGTTAGAAACGACAGGGCTGCAATGATGAGGATCAGAGAGGCTGCAGAGAAGGCCAAGATAGAACTCTCAAATGTTGTTACTACAGAAGTCAATCTGCCTTTCTTGGCATATGACCCATCTTCAGGACCAAAGAACCTAATACTACAGCTGACAAGGGCAAAGCTTGAGGAACTGCTCCGGCCGATAATTGAGCGCTGCAGACAGCCTATGATGCAGGCGTTGCAGGATGCCAAGATGACACCTGCAGATGTTGACAAGATCATCTTGATTGGTGGCCCTACAAGGATGCCCATGGTGAGGCAGTTCGTAGAGTCGGTTATGGGCAAGGAACCTGAACGTGGAATTGATCCAATGGAGGCAGTGGCAATGGGCGCGGCTGTCCAAGGTGCAGTCATAGCAGGAGACGTTTCAACTGATATCCTGCTAGTTGACGTAACGCCTCTCACATTAGGCGTAGAAGTACTTGGCGGAATAAAGGAGCCACTGATTGAACGCAACACTACAATTCCAACAAAGAAAAGCAAGGTCTTCACTACGGCTGCAGACTACCAGACTGCGGTAACAATACATATTGTGCAAGGTGAGCGATCAATGGCAGCTGACTGTGTCTCACTTGGCATGTTTAACCTATCGGGCATTCCACCGGCTCCAAGGGGCGTGCCCCAAATTGAAGTTACATTTGACATCGATGCAAATGGCATATTAAATGTCACCGCAAAAGACTTGGCTACACAAAAAGAAGCAAAGATCACAATAACTGCAAACAACAAACTATCCAAGGATGAAATTGAAAGGCTAAAGAAAGATTCAGAGCAATTCGCTGAAGCCGACATGAAGAAAAAGGAAGAGGCAGAGATAAGGAACGAAGCAGACAACCTCATTTACGCCGCTGACAAGCTGGTGAAGCAGGATCTAAAGGACAAGGTAAGTCCAGATCAAGTGGAAAAAGTGAATAAACTAACTCAGGAAATCCGCGATGCTATTGCAGGCAATAATATTGAAAATATCAGGACTAAGATACAGGAGCTAAAGAACGTCTTGGGAGAAATAAGTACGCAGGCGTACCAAAGCGCGGCTGGTGCCTCCTCATCGGCACAGGCTGATGCCTCATCGGCACAGGCTGAGGCAGCAGGATCCGACTTTGCTGGAGCTGGACCAACAGGAAGCGCGGCTGGGCCAAACCCCTCGCCATAACAATATTTGGAAGACACTTGTTCAAAATAATAGAGGGTAAAGATCTGCAATGAGTAGCAAGCGGGACTATTATGAGGTTCTAGGAGTTCAAAAGAATGCTAGCAAGGAGGAAATCAAGAATGCATACCGCAAGCTTGCATTGCAATACCATCCGGATAGAAACAAGGAGCCAACTGCAGAAGAAAAGTTCAAAGAGTTATCTGAAGCATATGCAGTACTTTCTGATGATGAAAAGCGTAAACGTTACGACATCTATGGTCATGTAGGTGCTGAGGAAGCATTCAGAGGGTCTGAAGCGAACTTTGAAGAGATATTCCGAGATGCAGGCTTTGGAGGATTTCGGGATATATTTGATCAAATATTTGGTCGCCGAGGTGGTGGCTTTTTCGGCGACGACATCTTCAACTTTGGCTTTGGTGGCGGTGGTGGCGGCAGCAGCAGACGTAGAGGCCGAGACATTGTCTACGATATGGAACTCACACTCGAAGATGTGCTCAAGGGAAAGAAAGAAGAAGTCGAGGTACCGCGTTTTGACAGATGCAAAGAGTGTAGCGGCAGTGGAGCCGCACCGGGGACTAAACCACGCAAGTGCACGGTATGTGATGGACAGGGTCAGACAAGGCGCGTATATAGTCAAAATAGGTTTTCAACAATTGTTACAATGGAGCCTTGCAGAACATGCCAAGGTCAGGGTCAGATAATTGACAGACCTTGTACCAATTGCAGTGGAACCGGCAGAGCAAAACAAGTTAAAAAAATCAAGCTAGAAATTCCACCGGGGGTTGAAGATGGTATGGCATTTCAACTGCGTGGTGAAGGCGAAATGTCAGAAGCAGGTATACCTGGAGACCTTATAGTCAGGCTCCATGTAAAGCCTCATCCCAAGTTTGAAAGGCTCGAAGATGGGCATTTGCTTTACAACCTTGATACTAAATTTACGGAACTTGCGCTTGGTACGGACCTTCGTGTGCCAACGCTTGAAGGGTCAGAGAAACTAAAGATTCCACAGGGCACTCCGTCAAATGCTATTTTGCAGATAAAGGGCAAAGGACTTCCCCGCTATGGCAGTTCTGGGAGAGCTGACCTTCACGTGAGGATAAATGTGAGGGTTCCAACGAATCTTACAGACAGGCAGAAAGCGCTTCTCAAAGAGTTGCATAAAGAACTAGTTAACCAATAATGAAAAAACGAATACTTTAAAATAGCAATTCCTCTCATATTTTTAGACATATGTCATCTCCGTTTGACGAATGGTTTGGTAGAAGAAGGCGTTTTGGATCGTGGTTCCCAGACATTGATGATATGATGCGAGATGTTGAAAAGATGATGCAAGAGGCTTTCAAAAATGTCGAGCAGCAGGTTCCAAAGAATTTGGTAAAGGAGCGGAAGCTGGACGATGGCTCTATCGTTCGGGAAATGGGACCCATTGTATATGGATATTCTGTTAAAGTCGGTCCAGATGGCAAGCCGGTGGTACGCAAGTTTGGCAACATTGATGCTTTTCCAAATATCCTCGGCGGCGGTAATCTTACAGTCAAGGAAGAGCGCGAACCCTTAGTAGACATAATCAAAGGGCCAGATGAGATGCGTGTTGTTGCTGAAGTGCCAGGTGTCAACAAAGAGGATTTACGCCTGAGAGCAGACGAAAACTCACTTACTATTGAATCGGTTACCGGACAGCCGCGTTATCACAAAAGAGTTGAGTTGCCAGAAGCAGTCGATGCAACTACAGCCAAGTCCAATTACAAGAACGGCATACTTGAAGTGTCCTTCAAGCTCAAGAGCAAGAGCGGCGCCGGTGTGCCAATCAACATCGAATAAACATCGAATAAGAATAACAATATTATTCTAGTGAGGCAGAGATAGCAGCACAACAACGACGACGACGACGAACCTAGGCGGGGGTCGCCAAGCCCGGTCAACGGCGTGAGATCATCATCTATATTTCTTCTGATGATGACGCGATGCTCAGATGTTGTAATTGACTGGGACACCTCATCCCTTAGGGGTTCGTGGGTTCGAATCCCACCCCCCGCACTATTTTATTAATAATATATTTTCTATTTTTTTAGAACAAACCCTGATTGGGTTATTATCTCAAAAAAGGCTCTCTCTCTGTTTTGCTTGCCAAGAAGTGGCATATTAGAAAAACAGACGTAGCGATGATGAGTATTGGTCTTGTAATCTATTCTATGCATTTCAATAGTTGAATGTACTCTTGTAGTGCGAAAAAGTATCATCATCATCAACAACAAAAAATTGCAACACTTTCGACATTGAAGTAATAATAAGAACACCATAAAAGCCTTTTATAAGCCAAAAAGCGGGACACATGTTGAAAACAAGAACGTATGATAATAACACTAAAGGATGACCTCGATACAATTTCTGCAATACTGATTGAAACCTTCAAAATACCTGCATTCAAGCGAAGCTATGATGAAACCTTTGGCGAAATAGCCCAGATCCTTTATCGCTACGGTATTGTTGAAAATGCGCGTAACCTACGCTTCCGGTTTATTTTATGCATGCAGGAGTTCTTTGAGAATATCCCTCAAGATCAGTGGCAAGTCAAAGACCCCGCATTTGTCAAGCAGTCAGAGGATTTTGCAATATCGAAATTCCGTGAGTGGATAATCGAGCAGGTCATTTAGTTTTGTTCTTGGCAACCCACTGCTCATACATCTTGATCAACTCGTCTACGTCATTGCCATTCTCCGAATACGCAACAATAACTCCGAACCTGCCCTTGCCATCGTGACCTCTTGCATAGTACCCCCAGAATGTGTCGGGCAGTCGCTCAAAGTTAGACCTGTTGTTTGCAACACCTATTAGGTTCTTAGCTATAGTGTCAACTACTCTTACTGAATCTTCAACTTCTATCATCAACACCTTACTGGGTTGATGGCCAATTTAAGAATCCCTGCAGGGTTTGAAAATTTCGTGTTGTCAGCTATAACAATAAGTTATGAGAACAAGGTTAGGCCACTATTATGTATCTGCATAGTACGTAATTCTCAATGATATAATGGTAAAGTCTCACAGAAGAGAGAGGAGAGGAGAGGAGAAAAGATGCATGCGGACTGCCTAATCGAGCACATGATCGATTTCTATAAACACAAGCTAGTTGAAATTCTGTCAAAAAAAAGCTGCGCTATAACCCACACAAGATGCTCATACATCATATTTTATGCTCAATAAATGGATCTTTTGCTGCGCAGAAAACACTGTGATCACTACAATATTCTTTCTAGTAGCTCAAAGACCTTGCTCATTGAGGGAGGTTCGCCATTTGGATCCCTTATATAGAGTGAGGCACAGCCGTTGGCGAATAGCAACCGCTCTTGAGGATGCAGACCTGCGAGGTAACCGACAATAGCAGCCGCATCCCATGCATCTCCTGCACCAGTCAATCTTTTTGGGTCGACCTTAATTGCGTGTGCAAATGCACTTTCTTTCCCATTTGACCACGCTGCTCCTATCTTTGTATGGAGGTCAGTGCTGATGTCCACTGCCTCGGCGATTCTTTTGGCCGCTTCTTTAACTTCATCAACACTGTAATTGGGTCCAAGTAGACGCTGGCCAAAGCCAAGTGCATCGGCAAGCGAGTTGCATTCGTTTTCGTTTATGCTGAGACAGTCAGTCAAGCTTGCAAGTTTGGCTAGCGAATCGCGAAAATCATGCTTTCTTGCCTCAATGTCAGCAGGGCCAATAAAATGGAAGGCACTAGGGGAATTTCTGAAAGAAAATTCTGCCAGCTCTGTTCCCTTGAGGTTACTGGCCCAGTTGACTACCATCACCCCATCAGCATTCTTCAATATCGTCCTGTCTACTTCTGAGCTTATCTTCTCAGAACCAAAATTTTCATTGTCTCCTATGTCGCTTACCATCACGTTTACAAGTGTGTCTTCATAGGGAAACTCAAAACATGTGCTGAGGCCGCTTCTTCCGCTAGCTATTCTTAGTGTAATCTTGTCACCAAATTGTGAAAAGGTTTGCCTTATCATTGTAGCTCCTAACTCATCAGCAACCGTAAAAAGTGATACTTTGGCACCTAGTTTTGCAAGGCAGTACGCTACATTAACAGCGTTTCCACCCCTGACATCCATTGTAGGGATGCCCCTGACGCTTCCACCTCCAACTTTTGCCTTTTCAGCAAGCATGTCAAAAAGATTCTCCTTTGACTCAAGTCTGATTATTCGGTCAACGAAAAAGTCAGGCATCACTACTATTGAGCCCAAGATGTTCAGCTGTCTCAACTTTTCAATTATTTCCACAGATGCTCAAGATGCTTTTGGGGGTATATGATATTTTAATGGAAAGACATATGAGGAGGAGAATTGATGGCTCGCTTACCTGATATCCATGACAGCATATGCCTCTCTCTCTAGCTTTTCTTGGTTCGTTCCTCTACTATCAGAATTTGCGGTGCATCTCGTCACAAATTTCTAAACTGATGACAGGATCCTACTTGACTTCATGGAATAATATCTACGCCAATATCTCAAATCTTGTATGATTTTGATCACTTCTACATTTGAAGCTGTTTTTGCTTCTCATTGAATTTCTCGCGGAAGCGAGGAACGTTTATTATGAATCTTTCATGCATCCCCTCACCTATTTTCTCAAGCTTATCTCGAGCCTCTACCTTGAACATGATGCGCCTGCCATTTACTAATACCACCTCAGCCTTGAAGAACGCCTCGGCTCCTACAGGTGTAGCAGCAAGATGTTCTATTTTGACTACTGTGCCAACTGAGTCCCATTCAGCGTCTGGTATCACCTGTTCTTTGAGAAGAAGCCGGCATGTCTCCTCCATTTCAGCTATCATAGAGGGTGTGGAAAGAACGTTTTCGCCTTTCCATAGAAAGCTAGTAGTCTGGTTTGAGTTCACTGTTATAGTGCGTTCTTTAGAGGCGCCTATCTTGACTGCAAAATCCATGCCTTAACGAAATGGCAAGTTATTTTTTAAACTTGTGTATTAGTATGTCCATCTTTTTTTATTCTTCTCATACTTTTTGTGATCACCACATCCGTACTTTTTCCGCAGGAATTTTCTACACATACGTCTGTATTTTTCTAAATCTTATTCAGAACAAGAAAAAAGTCATGTTCCAAAGACAGGGTATGCTATCGAAAATGATGATGATAGAGCGGCAACGCGGTCGGCGTGAAAATAGCAGCAAAGGAACTCTTATCCTGCCAGCAAGAACATATCACTATCTATTAAAAACCCGTAGGCTGTACTACTAAACTTTCTAGCTATATCTGAAATATGTTCACAATAATGGGATGAAACCACTAAAGACTCTCCATAAACACATAGAGGCTAGCAACCGCTTTCTCATGCACTAAAAGTCTTGTTAACACTGCTATTGTTGGAACATTGCAGCGATAAGAGGATAGAGTGTCCTCAAGGTCTAAGTGCCGCTATTAACAAAAGTAAGACAGCAAAAACTGCCTTTCTATTTGGCGTCTAGGCTATCAGACACAGGTTGAGCTTTCGAGTCTTCATCACATGCCTATTGAGCATAAAGAAACCTGCGCTTGGACTTTTGTGCGGTATATTAGCAGCCAACATCGCCAACATCTCCTCCTCCAACAACTTCGCAATCCTCAAATTCATTTGGATTGTTTCCTCCGTTGCCTTCTCCTCCGTTGCCTTCTCCTTCATCACCATCTCCATTGTTACTATTATCATCATCGTCTCCTCCGTTATCATCGTCATTTGCTCCATTGTCCTCATCGTCGTCATCGTCATCGTCAGCTACTTCTGCTAACGTTTGTGCTACTTCTGGGGCTGCTATTAGCTCAAAGGAATCAAATACCTGCCCTATAGCTGGCGGCAGTGGTAAACTCGCAGCTGCAGTTGTTATTTCTGCAGGAGTAGTGGTGGTAGTAGAATTACCTTCATAAAAGACACTATACCCCTTTGTAGTCCCTACATTTGGTACTGTCCCATTTGCAGCCGTTAAAATGAAATAACCTCTCTTTATTTCATCAGGAGCAACGTTGGTGCTATATGTCATTTCTACAAGCTTGCCTGGCGCCGTTGTTATTGTTTCGTTTGTCTGTGGATCTGCAAGGTTTGATGTCATATCTGTACTGTTCACAATCTGCATGCTCCTATAGCCAACATCCTGAAGTTTTTGCAGATGGTATGTTAGAATATTATCAATTGTTGTTGTTGTTAGATTGTTATTAGCCGATAATCTGGTGGTCAAATCAGGATACCGAATAATGTGTATGACTTCTTGAGATCCTAGACATCTGCTAGCGTTGATACTACTAATGGTATTTGTGCTGCCGCTGGTAGCATTGGTTGAAAGCCCTCCTGCGGCTCCTTGTTGTTCTCCCTCTGGGCAGAGTTGCGCCAGTATTCCGTATCCTTGTCTCACTTCATCTAACTGTGCAGGGCCTGCATTATCTACATCTTGAATTATCCATCCACTTGGAACCTGTATGCTGAAGCTGTCACTTGTGCTTTGAAATGGTGTTGTTGTTCCATTCTCAATTTCCCCAGATTCGCTAGTCACCTCTTGTGGTTGTGCGTTAATTATCGTGAAATTGGAAGCTAAAAGCATAACAGCTATTGCTATTGATGCTACAGCTACCCCCATGGCCATCCCTGATGAAGCCAGCAAGGAAGAAGATTCTCTCATAACGGCTAGAACAGAAAAGATCTTTCCCACTAAAATAAGGATAGTGGTTTGAGACTCTATAAAAATATCTAGTTAGAATACTATGAAATCAGCATTACTACTACCAGGCTGCCTTATAATAATAAAAAGAAAGGGTTAGGCGCCATCTTCTTTTTAGCGGCCACGGTGCCTGGCGGCCGAAGCAATTACATAAGCCAGTCCTACGACTAGTCCAAAAGCCAGAGGTATCCATACCGGAAATGCTGCTGGGTCTATTGACTGTCCAATCAAGGGTCCGAAATTCAGGAACATGCTGCTGAAGGGTTTGTAAGTCTTAGTATATTAGATTTGCTGTTATAGATTGAGAGACAGGAAAAAACCTCCCCACACAGATATATACATTAAATTACCCTTGGCAAGCACAGATATAATCATATATGAAGATGGAGAAGGAGATGCGCAAGTTCTGCCCCCGTTGTAAGACCTATACGGTCCAGAGCTTGGCCCTATACAAGAAGGGAAGAGATAGGGCAGGAGCTGAAGGCGCTCGCAGGCACGCTGAGGACAAGAAAGGGTACGGCGGCCAAAAATTCCCCGAGCTTAAGAGAACTGCCAAGACTACCAAGAAAATGACTTTACGTTATACTTGTAGAACATGCCAGTTTAAGACGATGAAGCAAGGTCTAAGAATACGCAAGCTGGAGATAGGAGGATGACAACAGCATGAAGCGGGAAAGCATGATGATGCCAAAGCCTAGGAGCTCATTTTTATCTGTTCAGTGCACAAAATGCGGTGAAAAGGCAATAGTGTTTTCACACACGACCATCAATATGAACTGCAAGTCTTGCGGTGAGCTTTTGGCAGAGCGCGCTGGCAGCAAGGCCAATATTGTTGGTAAAGTTCTAGAGGTCCTAGACCAGTAATAATAATCTCTCTGCCAGCTCTAGCTCTTCTTTTGTATTGACGTTTAGTGCAATTTCTTTTCGGTTCATGACTAAATAGCGTTCTTTCACTGGTTCAGTGCCGCCGCCTACAGCCATTGTATTGAATATGGTGACGCCGGAATGGCAGTATTGATTTGTCAATACTATGCTTGGCTTCACGCCCATCCCCTGTACAAATTCTTTTTCAAGTATTATCGAAATTGCGGGTTCTTCTTGTGCTTGCCTGTCATTATCATCATCTACTATGGTATTAAGAATTTCATTGACAATCTGAGAATTTAATAGTGGAATGTCACCTGGAACTACCATGACCTTTTGTGGTTTTAATTTTGAAAGCAAGTCTGATAAGTCCTGAGAATAGCCCTTGCCGGCCGTCTCAATTGTCTCAATGCCTTTTGATTTCAAGAACTCGTTTGTTTTTGGGGTATTGGGCGAGACTGCTGCAATAATTCGGTCAAACCTGTTTGAGCTTGCCAAGGCTGAAATCACACGCTCGACCATTGCAACCCCGTCCACTTTTTGCAGTGGCTTTTCTATGGCTCCTCGCTGTTGTTGTTGTTGCATTCTGCTCGCTCTGCCACCGCACATTACGACTGCAGCTGTCAAAAAATCAATATCACCTGCGGCATTGACGACAAGGATGACAGTACGATTAGAGAAGAGAGACGGGTTATCTCATTTGATGCTCCAAGAACGTCTCCAGATATGCCGCCAAAGCTCTTGCTAGAAACATACTTCAAGAGCTG
Organism: Nitrososphaera sp.; assembly: GCA_035562555.1. Taxonomy (GTDB): domain Archaea; phylum Thermoproteota; class Nitrososphaeria; order Nitrososphaerales; family Nitrososphaeraceae; genus Nitrososphaera. The sequence goes on from DATMWK010000008.1 coordinate 42,564, forward strand.
TGCAAGTATAAGTGAAATCGCCAGTGCGACAAAGCCGGCGTAGCTGCTGGCAAATCCTACAATTGCAACCATAATGCCGGTGGCAGCAAGCATCTTGTGCCTGTCCTTCATCATGGCAATGAAAGGCGAGTTAAAGCCCTCCCATGCAGACACACCCCTGTTGGCAAGGAGCACCATCACATACTTGGCTATCACCTCAGCGGTTATGATACTAGTAAAAATTGCCAAGCCAGACGCAAAGCCGATATTGAATACAATTATCATTCCTACAAAATACATCACAAGCACCGCTACTCCTGCTGAGCCAACTGCAGGATCGAGCATAGCCTTATGCTTGACTTCCTTGCTGCCTTTCGCCATCAACCCATCAGCAAAGTCAGCCAAGGCATCAGTGTGGTGGACACCGGTTATTATTATAAAGGCACCAGTAACCAAGAACCCTATGAGCAGAGGATGCAAAAAATTAGAAATGCCAAGCGCCATTGCACCAACGATCGAGCCTATAACCAAACCTGCGACTGGGAATAGGTACATGTTTTTGGCAATGTAATAGATGTCCTGATTCTGCTTCTCTACCGGCAATATCGTCAAAAATGCAAGCACTGACTGGATGGGCTTAAGGGATGCCAAGCACAATCCTCCACCAGCCTGCAAAATAGAGAAAAGACATTACCGGGATAGACACTACAATGTAGAAGAGCAGTGTAGTGAGTTTCATTATTGAGATTGCTTTCTTGCACTTTTCAACTGTAACAGGCTCTTGATTATCGCCAAGTGTGTAGTGCCCTATCTTTTCAAGCCTGATACGTAATGCCCCTGCCATAGTAGCCATTGGGTAGCCAGCATTGAGACTAAATGTCTTGTCATGGTCTCGATGCAGAATGTCAAGTGAATTTTTCCAGTCCGCTCCAAGTATCTTGGCCGATATCACCATCAAGAATGCAGTTACTCTTGCAGGAATATAATTTGCAGCAGTGTCAAGTCTTGCAGACATCCACCCGATATCCTTGAAATAGTCATCTGGGTAGCCAACCATAGAATCGAGTGTATTTATTGCCCTATAGGCAAAAGCGCCAGCAGGACCAAAAAGTGAATAATAGAAGAGGGGCCCTGTAATACCGTCGACTGTGCTTTCGCTTATACATTCGATAGTTGCCGAAAGGATGTGCTGCTCATCAAGGTCGTCAGTTTTTCTTCTCACTATCATTGACAAGTTATACCGAGTTGCTTTCAAGTCGCAAGCGTCCAGGCAGTTCATGATTGCCTTGGTATGCAGATCCATACCTTTCATTGCAATTGTAATCTTGAATATTATGGCAGACACAATAACAAGCTCAATCAGGCCTGCAAGATACTTACTTGCATATACAAGAAAATGAACCGCTAAAGCTACCATGATAACAAGTGAAATAGCAAAGATTGCTCCCTTGACTCTTTCAGAACCCCCTTTAAGCCTTGGCAGAAAAAAACCGATCAGCTGCCCAAGCCATGCCACTGGATGATATTTGTTTGGTGGATCACCAATCACCCAATCAATGGCAATGCCACCGGCAAGTGCCCCAAGGAGATACAGCATCTAAAGTCCCACAACCCTTGATACCCTTTCCATGTCGATATTCTCTTTTATTGCCTTTGCAATAAGGTCTATTTGCCAGTTCCAGGATTCCCGGGGGACCTCTGCCTTGCCTGTCACGCTGCCAACGAGGGAATCCTCTTCAGGCAGGTTGAACTCTATCTTTGGAATTGTACCAAGGATTCTCTTCTTTGTCATCTTCTGAACTTCCTTGATCGCTGGTGCTATTAGCGTGATGTCACCTCTGAACTTGTTTATTAGAAAACCTTTAACCAACGCCCTGTGGGCGGGCCTTAACAGCTGCGCTGTGCCTACAATACTTGCAAAACAACCACCTCGTTCGATATCGGCTACGATTATTACAGGCGCTCCTACTTCTTGTGCAAGCAGCATATTGGCAATATCGTATTTTGCAATGTTGATCTCCGAGGGCGAGCCGGCACCTTCAATGACTATAACATCGTTTTCACTCCTTAGACTGTCAAGGGCTTTTAATACCATAGTAAGGCCCTGCTGGATCACAAACTTCTCATAGTATTCTTTTGCGTACATCTCAGAGTAGAAGCGGCCATTCAGGAATACCGTGCTTCTATATTCACCAAGCGGCTTGAGTAGAATTGGATTCATTCTTGGGTCAGGCTCTTTTCTTGCTGCAACTGCCTGTATTGCCTGGACCAGCGCCATCTTGGATCCACCTGAGGTAGTGAAAAAGTTAGAGGACATGTTCTGCGCTTTAAATGGAGCTACATTGTAGCCCTGATCTGAAAAAAGTCTGCATAGTCCTATCGCAATTGTACTCTTGCCTGCACCAGACGTGGTGCCCTGTATCATAATAAGCTTGGCCTGCTTAGTCATTATAATCAAAATCCTCCAGCGCTTTTAACAATAGCATGTTTTCCCTATGCATCTTGACTGCTAATCTGATATATTGAGTGCCCATGCCAGTAAATGTGCTGCAGTCTCTTACAAGTACACCAGTTTTCTTTAGTAATTTATCTCTAAATTGTGTAGAATTTCTCCTGCCTTGCAGGTGGACAAGAAAATAGTTTGAGTCGGATCTTAACGGACGAAATGATTTTAATTTGTCAATATTGTCATGCAAAAACTTTCGTTCCCTCTTGATAAGCGCTCTTGCTTTTGATAGATATCTTCTTCTTTCTAGCAGGGCAGTCACTCCTGCAATCTGTGCAATACCGTTTACATTCCAGGGGATCTTATTTGCTAACAATTTCTTTGCAAGAGTCGGATTGCATACACCGTAACCGACTCGCAGACCTGCAAGTCCAAATGACTTGGTCAGTGATCTCAGGATCACAAGGTTATCAAATTCTGATATCCGATCAATCATCGTATTAGCATTGGGATTGTCTGCTAGTTCAATGAAGCATTCATCAAGAAGGATTCTTGTCGAGCTATCTACATTTTTGATTATTTTCATTATCTGCTTAGAGGCAAGAATGCCTGAAGGATTGTTTGGATTGCAAAGAAATATTGCATCAGCTCCTCTTGCTTTTTCAATCACCTCATGGGCGTCAAGCTCCAAATTACGTAGCGGTACAAATGTCACTTCTGCCCCAGCTTTATGTGATGCAAGCTCATATTCACAAAAAGTTGGTGCCGGGATAACAACGCGCCCTTTTACAAAGGTTGCCTGTACAAACCAATAGATAACTTCTATCGCGCCATTTCCCATGCTAATCCATTCCTCGCCAATTCCTAGGTAACGCGATAGGCTTTTCTTCAACTGCCTGCACTCGGGATCAGGGTAGTTACGCGCAAGCGAGTCGGCGTTCATCTTGATAGCCGCTATTGCCTTTCTGGGAGTACCAAGAGGATTGATGCTTGAGCTGTAATCGAGTCGTACAAGACGAGGGTTTACGGAATAAACGCCTCCGTGAGAGCAAGATCTCATTCCTTTTGTGATAATCACCCCCTCCCCCATTCTTTCAGGAACCCATTGCCACAAGCTATATTTAGAATGTTTGTACCAGCCTTTTCATTAATTTAGTCATGAAAACCTGCTAATTAAGAAGTCGTAACGACCTTGTTACATATTGAGTAACGCGGTTTTGGAGTATAAGATGGGGTTTTCCATTATCTAACAGTGTTTGCTGTTCGCTTTTAGTAACTTTAAATTATTAACAAAAAACTTCTACTCTAGAACAAAAAATGAATAAAACTATTTGGATGCGTGAATAACTGTGTCTCTGTGCTCAACTAACTATTCTTACTCTTTTGAAGTTTTAGCCTAGGCTACGGTATCATACATAACGTCGAATTTTCTGTTTACCAGTGTGCGCTTTTTATCTATAAGATATTCGTCTATTGTATCTAGGGCAGTACGGATATAATCATCAGTTATCAACGAGGGTATTCTCAACCTACTTGTCTTTGGCAATAACGAATTTATTTTTTGCAAGAGCGCAAACTGCTTGTCTACATCTATTTCGTGACGGCACTGTTGAATTAACGAAGATAAGAGACGAGGATGAGGAGTAGAAGGGTGACTAGCCATACTAGAAGCAATAACTTATATTCAACATAAGATATAAGGATAAAGAAAGTTTATCCTGTAGACTCTGTTCATTACAAAATATTTAGAAATTACTTTGGAGTAACCTTTCAAGTATTATTATTGTTGTTTCATCCACTCTCTTCCCTCCAGATAATCAATAAGTTTTACCATTTCCTCTATTCTTGCTTGACCGCCAATCTGACCTTTGCATACTTCATAATGTCTTAACAGTTCTCTGTCTTCTTCTTCAGATATACTGTTTTTCTCTTGTATGGCTTGGAAAAATGTGTCCTCTTTCGCAGTATGATCAGAGACAAAGACTGCATACGATTTCAAAAATCTTGCAACAGGTTCTTTGTTTCTATTGTTCCATTTCAATCTAGTACTAACACCTTTGCTGTTGCTACTATCATCACGCCTTATAAGCTCCTCTAATTCACGTCTAAGCATATTTGCTATCCTTCTTCCAAGCTCATGTTCGATTAGAAATTTTCGTGTATCTTCTGAAAAACTATCTTTGCTTCGTGTAATCGGAAAATATGCTTTCTCTTCCTTTCCATGATGAAAGGCATCGATGAACTCCTCTATGATAACAGAGATTATTTGAATATCTTCTACCGGTATATCCTCATTTGCATACAATCTATTAGAGCATATTTGTGCGATGTTTCCTATTCGCCTTACGGTTAGGTGTTCTTGCATTAGACTGTCGGTAGAAGAAAAGTCCATGATAGATCCTCTAAGGCTCAAGTCTATTTCAATTTTTAACAGACCCTGTGTCCTTGCTCCCTGATGCAAAAAAATCATCAGCTACTATTGTATATAATTGCAAGATACAATAATAATACATAATTGACAGTCTTCAAGGTGAGTTCCTGAAACTGGAATCTTTACATATTGTTATTAGCTAATGGAAGGCTAAAACTAAATATAGACCCTTTTCCATCAGAATTATTCTCAGCCCAAATCTTACCGCCATGAGCTTCGACAATATTTTGTGAGATAAATAGGCCCAATCCAGTACCTGTCTGGGATTTGGTTGCAAACTTTGAAAACAACCTTGGCATTATTTCAGGATCTATGCCAGTACCAGTATCTTTTATGCTAACAATGATTTCATTGTTTTCTTCTTCCTTTTTGGTTGTCACTGTTATTGTACCCTTCACTGTAAATTTAATAGCATTATTCATTAGATTAGAGATGACCTGCATTATTCTCCCTTTGTCTGCTTCTACTAAAAAGTCATCTTTGGACGTAAAAACTATTTTGACATTGTCTTTTTTCTTACTATCCTGGCTTTTATATCCCTCAAGAATGTTCAAAATTATTCTGTTTAGATTGAATCTTTCCTTTCGCAGGCTCATGGATTGATTTTCAATTCGTGTGACATCCAAAATATTTTCTATTAAGGTCGTTAATCTTTTTGCATTTCTTACTACAACTTCTAATAATTCCTTTTGAGTGTCATCTTTTGATTGGGAAAGAATTGCCTCAGTTAATCCAAGTATTGGTTGAATAGGAGTCCTTAGCTCGTGAGCAGCTATATTTATAAAGTCTTTTTGCATCTTGTCATGAACTTTTAGCTGTTCATATAACTCAGTTTGTATCCATAAATTCTCAAATATGGAAATATAAGATAAAATACCTGGTTTGCTGTTAGAATAAGTTGCCAGCCCTATAGCTTCAGAGAATGTTGATTTGGAGTCATCTCTTACCTCAATTACCAAAGAAGCCTTTCTATCAGCTATCAAAATTGTAGCTTTTGTATCTGATAGTTGCTGCAAATATCTGACATCGAGTGAGTCAATGGGATTGTCTTGTTGTTGTTGATGTATTGGGTTCAATTCTTCTATTGCAAAATGATGAGGACGATGATTCAAATTTACTTGAGGCATCAATATTCTAACTTGGATGTTACGACTTTTTGTAACCTCTGCTAAATATTTTATTATTCCCATCTTTTCTTGTCGGATAACTGCATTTGCAGTTGGAAGTATCAGTAGTATTTCTTTTTCAGCTAATTTCACAATATTCCAATATAGCTCCTCTGTCCTGTCTGGGTTTTGAATAACTTCAATGTCAGATTCAACTCCTTCTTCTTCTTCTAACTGTTTTATTCTATATCGACCATCAATTCCATTCCTCCATATCTCTTCGAAAAGAGAAGTGAAGTGTCTAACATAGAGAGGTTCATTACTAATGAGTAGACTCTGTACCCTCCTACCTCCCTCCATTTTTTCTATTGTTACTGCTATGTCTTTATCTGAAACGCTAAAACTCATTGGTGGCAAATTTTTGATATGTCTTATCTGAATACCATATTCAAGGTATAACTTAGATATGTACAAATTACCATTATCTATGTTAGTAATATACCTAATACCCTCATGCTCTCCTCTTTTTTGTTTGTCTAATAATTTCTTCTTTATATCAAAGAAATAGTTGTGGCTATATTGTAACCCACCGGAAGTCAAACAAGTATCTAGCTTATTTGAGCTAGCATTAAGACGGCCTATTTCTCTGATGACTTCATCAGGATTCTCTATTATCCTTGTTTCATAACTTATTATTCCTTCTTCAATTTCTTTGATTTTCTGTTCAGCCGAAATAGCAGATCTCCAAAGAGTATCAAAGATATATTGTCCTTGTTCTACAACTTCCTTTACATTGCTATAGATAACCTCTGTCAGAGGCTTTGATTCTTCTAAAACTGTAGTAGCCATATATTCTGATTCGCTAACTGCCATGCCGCCCTTAACCCCGTCTAGATGACGAAGCTCATCAACTAACTTCATTAGCTCTTTGCAATAGGGAATATTTTCTTTAGTAATCTCGGTAAAGGCTCTTATCTTTGCGCCTCTTCTTCTTATGTTAATGTATCCATTTCTGTATTCTTCAATATCTACTACGATAGATGGAGCTCTATGATCGAAGAAAATATCCATGTTTTTCTTCACGTTCCGCATAAACTGAACGCCTCTTCCTACAGCATTTTCACCACCATACAGAATCTCAGAAGATCTCTTCGGTTTAATGTCAGGATTTAGTAAGGAATCTGAAGGCTTGGCCGACTGTTTTGTCACAATTTGTCAGTCATAAACAATTAAGAAGTATATAAATAATGCCGTACGAATTGCCTCAGGCAACGTATTATGGATATAGAGTAAACTCCTCATTACAAGAAACCAAGTGACCTAGCTTTATGTTAAGGGCTAGAGAGTATCAAGTGCGGCTGAATGATTTTGCTACTCAGCGCAGTAGTTAGTCACAGAGTTATATATATAGAGAGAGAACTTGTCATTTAATTCTCTAGCAGTTCCTATACATTGGCAATTGCTAAAAGATAACAATTGCCAACCTTAAAGTATGCATATGTAGTGACTACAGTATAGTAAGAAACATGTCTGCACCATCATCATCACCATCATCTTCATCATCATCATCTTCTTTGGCCTCAAATTCCCATGCTCGACCCCTTCCAGACGAAGGAGACATTGTTGTTGCAAGTGTTAGAGACATCAAGGGTCATGGAGCGTACGTTACCTTAGACGAATATGAAGGACTGACAAGCTTTCTTTCCATAAGAGAAATTGCTAGTGGATATGTGCGCAACATCCAGCGTTTTGTAAAACCAAAGCAAAAGATCGTTCTAAAAGTAATAAAGGTTAACAGGACGAGAAAAGAGGTAGATACATCGCTCAAGCAGATCTCTGGGGAAGAGAGAAAGTCAAAGCTCATTGAGGTAAAAAGAAATGAAAAAGCTGCAGGATTTCTGGATTCAATTAAGGCAAAACTGAATCTAAACGATACTCAGATGAAAGAAATTCAAGATAGCATTCTTCAAAATTATGATGATGTCTATTCACTTTTTGAATCAGTAGCAACAAAAGGGATGGAAGATGCAGTCAAAAAACTTGGCTTTGCTGAAGAGATCATGAAGGCCATAGTGGAGGAAAGTAACAAGATACGGATTCCTCAAAACGAGATCCGAGGGATCATGGAAATTTCCTCCAAGAAACCTGATGGGATTGAAATTATCAAAAATGTGCTTGTTGATGCAGCAGAAGGTACCAAGGCTAACCCAAGTAACATTAGTATTTCATATATCGGAGCTCCGAGGTATAGAATTGCGATCAAAGCAGAGAATTTCAAGATGGCTGAAAAGGCAATGTCTCGTGCTATTGAAAAGATACAGAAAGGAATAGAAAAAAACCAAGGGTATTTTAATTTTACAAGAGAGAAATCAAAAAAGAAGATCTAAATCGCCTAGTCCAAGTGCTATCCAAATATCCAAACAGTAATTTTTACAACATAGATCAAAGAAGAGATCTATGTGTTTCTCTGTCTTGCTCTCGTCTTTGTTCATGACACTATGATGGGCAATTATTGTAGGCTCTATTGGTAAGATTTTCAGGATGTTGACCATCTTCCATCGAAATGTTTCTTCTCTTTTATTTATTAGCCAAAGTTAGCCTATGCTAATAATGATGGCCTAGGCCAATAATATTAGTATAGGCAAAGGTTTATTACTTGAGTTAATTTATGTACTGTGTAGAAGTAATGATTACTGTCAAAGTTATTGTAGCCGTGGCAGTTGCAGCTGCGGTTCTATCTACTACGTTTGCAGTTGCCAGTCAATCTTTTGTTAATTTCTTAGCCACAGCACAAGATGCTGAATTAAGAAAAAATACTATTGGAGGGCATACGGCAGGTTATGGTTTACAGCAGACCAGCGGAGACATTTTAGACCCTGTAAACAGTTACAATCCTGCCGGCGGACAGATGGTAATAGACCCTGACAACTATCTTAGATCCTTTAATTACGGTCGCATTTCCAAGCTTGCTGACGGGTCCACAGTAAGGGAATTTACTCTTGTTGCAGACGATAGGCAAACGAAGGAAATAGCACCAGGCGTATTCTACAATGTATGGACTTTTAATGGCACCATACCTGGCCCAACCCTAAGAGCTACCGAAGGCGATCTTATAAGGATTAATTTCATCAACAATGGATCAAAGCCTCATTCGATACATACACACGGAATTCATAAGGCCGAGATGGATGGAGTGTTTGAAACTATTAATCCTCAAGGAAAATTCACTTATGAATTTTACGCCGAGGCTTTTGGAGTATTCCCATATCACTGCCATGTCACTCCGCTTGAGGAGCACATTTCCCATGGTCTATATGGAGTATACATCGTGGATCCCAAGATCCCTAGGCCAGAAGCTGACGAAATGGTCATGATAATGAACGGCTTTGACACGGACTTTGATACTGAAAATAACTTCTATGCGGTGAATACTATTCCGTACTACTATATGCATCATCCTATAGAGATAGAAGAAGGCAAGCTTGTCAGAGTATACCTTGTTAACATGCTGGAATTTGACCAGATAAACAACTTCCATCTGCACGGTAACCTGTATCACCTGTATAGAAGCGGTACGAGTACGGCTCCTGATGAATACACAGATATGGTCACCATGAGCCAGGGCGAGCGGGCTATACTTGAGTTTAACTTCAAGTATCCTGGTCAGTATATGTTCCACGCACACAAGACTGAGTTTGCAGAAAAAGGCTGGGTAGGACTTTTCTTGGTTAAGGATCCTGCCGAAACACAATCGGATGGCAGTAGTAGTACACTCCTAGAAACCAAAACCAATACCAAGACAATATCGGGAGGTGTAGGCAGCTAACATGGAAAAAGATGAAATTCACAGATCACCATCATCATCATCATCATTAGAACCACGATGGTTTGCGGGTGCAAAAATAGTGGTTGTTGCCTTAGTTCCTTTAGTAGTTTTAGCAGCAATGATTGCATTTATCTTTGGCCCAGGTCAGCAATTCCTCGGTGCAGGTAGGCCTCTCCCTGAAATCAGCATAGAGAGGATAGAGTTCCAAGAAGGTGGAAAAATAATTGCGTTCATACGAAATACGGGCCCAATTGATGTTACAGTAGCCCAAGCAGACGTCAATGACAGAATCCAGCAGGCTGCAATAGAGCCTAGCAAAGAATTGCCTAGGCTTGCGGAAGCCAAAGTGATAATTCCATTTCCTTGGAATAAGGGAGAGTCTTATGAGATAGGTGTGACTAGCTCTGATGGCACAAGATTTAGCAAGGGTGTCGACGCAGCTGCTCCTGCTCCAACTCCGGACATAGAACAGGCAGCATTCTTTACGGTAATCGGAACCTATGTAGGCATTATACCAGTTTTGGCAGGACTCTTGTGGCTTCCATTTATCAAGAGGCTCAGCCTTCGAAAATATAGATTCTTTCTAAGTCTAACTGCGGGTTTACTGGTCTTCTTGGGAATTGATGCCCTAGTTGAGAGTAGCGAGATCTCGGCAGAGAGCGTAGCAGGGGTCTTCAACGGCCAGATTTTAATTGCATTGGTAACAATACTATCATTTCTTGCATTGATGTATGCTTCTTCGAAGCTAGGCGAACGGGGCAAAGACAGAACAGCACAGGAAGAAGAAGTCAATAAACTATCTTCATATGACTCTATGCATACAAGCCAAGGGAAAACTCTGGATCAGCAGCAGCAGCAGCAGCGCCACCTAGTTGTCAAGCCTGTAGCGATAGCATTGATGATATCAATTGGAATCGGACTCCACAACTTTGGAGAAGGGCTAGCCATAGGAGCTTCTGTTGTACTTGGAAAAATTGCGCTAAGTACATTTCTTATAGTAGGATTCATGCTTCACAATACCACAGAAGGTTTTGCAATAGTCGCCCCACTTGCCAAGACAAGGGCAACAAGAATAGTAGGCAAATTGATTATCATGGGTCTAATAGCGGGTGTCCCAACAATTATTGGCACCTGGACCGGAGGATTTATCTATTCTCCTGTTGCTGCAATAATATTCCTATCAATAGGAGCAGGCGCAATATTCCAAGTTGTCTTTTTGATATACCAAGGGATAGCTAGAGCAGAGGCTGAGAAAGGTAAGATAATGTCAGATGCCTCAATCATTGCAGGATTTGCTGCAGGCATGCTAATAATGTATCTAACAGGATTGATGATACCATCATGATCAAGATACAAAAAGATTTAACAACAATAGATACTAGCAAGAGGCAAGAAAGCCTAAAGCTTCAGTCAAAAAGAGTCCATCGTATAAATAACAACAACAAAAGCAACAACAACTCCAATGGTAGGCTTTCATCAATTAGAGGGGCAAATAATACCAAAAAGCCAGAGTGCACATACAGAATGGAAGATTATCTAGAAATTATCTATGAGCTTGTTCAGCATAAAGGCTATGCCACTTTGGTCGATGTTGCCGACTATCTTAATGTCCGGCCACCAAGCGTGACTACAATGATGCGTCGGTTGGATCGGACTGGCCTGCTAAATTATGAAAAATATCGGGGCATCCAGCTAACAGACAAAGGAATGGACATAGCAAAGATTATACACAATAGACACAGCCTTCTGTCGGAGTTTCTAAGAATGATTGGAGTAAGTGAAAAAATTGCAAACCAAGATGCCGAAAATATGGAGCATCACCTTCATCCGCAAACTATGCACCGATTAACAGAGTTAATGCATATCCTAAGAGTGTCTAATAATGGTTAACTGATGCATGCAACACCTTACAATACCTTTATAGAAGTTAGAGAAAATTGTTTATTTCTTTAAGACTGAGCTGTCTTTGATAAATCCAATTTTCCATTTTTGATATCAATTAGGAATTTTATCCAATCGTCAATTTCTATGATTTTTTCATCATCGATTTGCCGAGAAGGATTATTTTGTTCCTTTCCAAGCAACACCCTGTGTTTTTCAACTTCTTTTTTTCGCATATAAGCATAGCTGATAATCAGGTCAAGTATTTGCTCTGTAGACATATACAACTAAAGTGTGACACATTCTACCTAAAAAGAGGACATATATGCTTTTTATGATAAGGCCCGCAGACAGCAAGGACGGGCATAAACGGACATCAAGTCGTTACCTAACATTCGTAAACCCCACCACTTGTGTACTACGGGTTATCTTTAATATTGTAAAGATGATATTTTAGAATTTTAGAAGATATTTCTGAAATAGCTGCCGCCACTATAACGACATAAGCCTTGCAATAGGTCTTATTCTAGTGTTCCTCCAATTGTTCTCGTTAACACGTGGAACTGATATGGCTAGTTGGAGCTGTCAAAGGTTATAGCAGACTTTGTAATAATTTGAGCTGAGAGAATTTTTGTGAGGCAATTAGTTCTGGTATCTAAGCAAAAGAGTCTATAACTTCTTATCATGATCAATTTTCATATGTTCTTCTAAATCCAACTGACTTGGAAATGATCTATCGCATTTCTGACAATAGTATACGGGTCTTACTTCGGGTGGTGGAGGCGTCTTCACTTTGACCTCTGTACCGTCAACTTTAATCTTTTTTCCCTTATGCTCTTTTTCCTCTCTTGTCGTCATTCTTTATCTATTGAATTGTATAATTTTAAAGGGTTTCTGGAAAGGTTACAAATGGAACAAGTTTACAGGAATTTTTACTGCAGTGTTTTCTGTGCTATTTTCTTATCCATTATCGTAGAGATATATTAGGTAAAATAGTTATAAAAAATTCAGACCCCATTTTTACCTATATCATATAACTGCGACAGAAAAAAGCAGATGCGACCAAAGTCGCCACCATTAGTATAGAATATGCCGAGAATAGAAAGAATGCATCATATAGAGAAGACAGAGAGGTAGCTATCCTAACAATATTGGTATTAAGAATGTGACCATCTTTTCAATTTATGATAGTTTTATTTAGCTTTTTGACTTACCATAACCATGGCGAAACTAACTATCCGCCGTAAGGGGCATACAAGAAAGGCATTCACAACAAAGCGAGGCGGTAAGAAGATAAAAGTCGCCAAGGCCCGGGTAAAGCCCTCGACATTTAGAACCAGTGACAGAGGAAAGCCTGGTCGTGGACCTAGAGTTGTCCCACCACTCAAGGAGGGTGCACTAGGCGGTCCGGGTTTCTTTGATCGTTCAAATGATGAACAGGAACAGATAGTGTTCAATCGCGCAAAAGAGGTCGGCGAAAGAAAGGTAGTGGGTGAGCTGCGGGCATTGCAGGTGTTCTTCAAGACAACCGATCCGCAAAAGTCAAAGCGAGCGCTAGAATTGAGCAAGAAAGTGGCCGGCAGCTTCAAAGGTAGACAAGAGGTCGTCTATCCGGAAGGCTTCGGCAAGAAGCAATAGAGAGGTTCTTAGAATGCTGAATCTGCTTACATACTTCTGCTTTGTGTAGGATAGTTGAGGCAATTGATGTCCCCAAGAGCTTTCATGCACAGTTATTGGTAATAACCCACATATCTCTCTCTTGCTTTGAGGAGTAGGCTTAAAGGACAGGCAATATCTGAGTAATAATCAATAGCACACAGAATGAAAATTAAGATCCAGTTGTTTTAGAGTTTTCGGCACCTTTATCGTTGATGTTATATTTCGGTAATGACAATATTATTCCTGAAAATGATAGAGTATGCAATCTTTTTCCGCATTGGCCATGCCAATAGTCAATTCGCTAGGAGCATCTGGCTACCCTGCGCTACAGACCTTTCTATCACATATATTGGATAGCAAGAATCGATTCTTCTTACTTTCTAGCAAGAAGACGTTCCTTGTCTTATTGGCTGCAGTGACAGTTGAGGTGCTAGAGGAAATATTCTAAAACGGGTGGTAAATACCGCCACCTAAGACCCTCTCTTTGTTTTGGCTCCTTACATTTGCTACTTAAATATGTCCTTAGCTTTTTCATGGTTTGAAATCCCCTAATAATCAATGACAAGTTCTTTCCATGTGAAGCCTCGGTATATATCCATCATCTCTGCGAAAGAAACAGGGTATATAAAAAGCGAGAGGCTTGCGCAATTGCTATGAGTATCGCCAGAAAAGATGCAATCTGACATTGTTTCTGTAGACTTTGACTTTGATGGAGCAAAACTTCTACATAGGCGGCAGGAGCCGGCTCAATGATACCTCTAATACAAGAAGGTGTGAAGAATAACAACCTCTCATTGGAGCTCAGGGTAGACAAGGCAGGCAGTACGTGGAGAACGCTAACTGATTCTCAGCCGCTCTTACTCCAGTGTGGGTTGAAAAATAACAGAAAACCGCTGGTTCGTGCCAACTCGGTAAACCAATAAATGCCAGCTTGTTTTTATGCAGCGGCTAGCTATATCGTTTCATCTCCAAAAGCTTCGGACGTTTAGCAACAATTGATGGGTATCCAGTGAAAAATACAATCAGTTATCTGTAAGTAATGGAAGTCGGATAACCTGATTCTTGCAAAGGTAGGTAATCCAGAAGAACTGACATCGGATTTATGTGAGCTTGGCCCCTTAGTATCCTTACATTTATTTGTCTTTTTGGAGAGGTTTCTAGGTATATTAATTATTATCTGAGGAGGTGTCTAGAAAAAACACAATATTATTTAAAAATTTTTCACGAAAAGCGTAAATAGATGTCTGACGAGAATAATGCTCCGACCAGCCGAAAAAGGAGGCTGATCCATCATCCGGATCTGCGCAGCAGGTAAAGGCCTGCTGGGCCCATGGGGTTGGATGGCTGACGTAATGTGAAAGCAGGTACACGGTTTAATCCGAAAGGATTTGACCGCACCCTTCCTAACACATTGCGGCAAGGGCAAACCACAAGGCTGCCTGGAACCTGCAAAAACTGTCTTGAAGGGAAAGCCACATGCCTTCGAAAGCTGGTCGGGTTTATTCTTTTTTGACAAGCCATATCTCCTTGGTGCCACCAGCTCTGCATGCCAACAAGTAGTTTAGGACGACCTCTAATCCAGCCAGCCATGAAAAATGATGTATAACCTTTTTAGCCTTTTTTATGCCTTAAAGAAAACATTATGTCTTCGCAAGGATCAACAACAAAGGACGAAACTACCAAATTAGAGAACTCTACCTACAACATCATGATAGCACTCGGCAAAGAGGCAAGGTTTCTGTATTCGGCTATTGACACATACATAGACGACGCCCGTAAAGACAATAATTCTGAGCTTGAAA
>DATMWK010000009.1:0-26876 GCA_035562555.1 Nitrososphaera sp.
TCCTGTCAATGTATTCGAATGGCTTGAAACACCTGGCCATCCTGCATCTGACAAAAAGGCTTTCATGATAAGAGAAAAGGACTGTATATTCTGTATTGCATGTGAAAATGTCTGTCCGCCTCAGGCAATCAAGATATTCAAAAAGGGTTAAGTTGCCTACCGTGAACTATAATATTGCACAATACATAACTCTCTATTACTAGTATTGGAACAGAAATTTCATATTGTTGCCACAGGCGGTACATTTGATGAGATACACGCCGGTCACATCGCTCTGCTTGCCAAGGCCTTTGAGGTAGGCAAAAAGGTGATAATCGGAGTTTCAAGTGACAAGTTTGCAGTCGATAGGGGAAAGAATCTCAACCACAGTTTTGAGGCTAGGGTTGCAAACCTGAAGAACATGATCAAAAAAGAATTTGGCAATGTCCGCTACGAAATAGCAAAGTTAGATGGTGAGTTTGGTCCCGCAGTAACCACAGATGATGTCGAAGCGCTAGTGACAAGCACAGAAACTCAGAGCAAGGGCAACTTACTTAACGAGATACGTACTAAAATTAGCGTAAAGCCAGCAAAGATCATTACCGTAGAACTAGTCAAAGCAGAGGATGGCTCGAGAATTTCTTCCACCCGTATCAGAACTGGCGAAATAGACAGACAGGGAAGACTACTGCTAAAAAGATCTCCAAAAACCTCCTCCACTAACCAGGGCTGGCGAATAGAGGAGGAGAAGAAGAAGAGGGACATCTAGAATTGCCTTTGCTGTCCCTTTTCCTTGCATCTTTTTGTTATTTTGGAGGTCATAAAATGCAGGCAGCAATATCTTCTTGAAAAGAAGAATTTCGACTAATTTGACTTCTTCTGTGCTTGTGCTATGAATATAAACTCGGGGAAAACTCGGATTAAGGTACTTCTCTGCTCATCAGTTAGTGCGTGCTGATATCAAATTTATTTGCAAATAGTATTATTAGTACTGCATTATCTTCAGTTGACGCCGCTACCTTGAACCACGAGATACATTGGAGGACTGCTGCACACATATATCTCACATCTATAAGTGGAGAGCTTTCAGAGCTGTCTGTATGTCGCATATTCGAACTCATGATCGCCCGGGGGCAAATTAAGGACCGATAAAACATGCAAAATTCTTGTTGTAGAGATTCTATTCAGGTCAATTTATAATATTTGGAGTACACTAAGTTAATTACTGAATATGGCTGTGATAGCGTTATTTGTTGGATCCACTAGACGCGATAGACAAGGCATCAAAGTAGCTCGTTGGATGTGGGAAAAGTTGACAGCCAGAGAACATATAGTCCATTTTATAGATCCTCTTGAATTGAATTTACCATTGTTCAATAGAATGTATAAGGAAATGAAGAATCCCCCCAGAGTGTTAAGGGACCTTCGGAACAAAATCAAAAATGCAGAAGGATATTTGGCGGTGACCCCAGAATATAATCATAGCACATCTGCAGCAGTCAAAAACACTTTAGATTATTTCTTGGAAGAATACTTTTTCAAACCTTCAGCTATTGTTTCATATTCCGCAGTGGCTTTGGTGGACTTAATACTGCTCAACATCTACATCTAATATTTGCAGAACTTGGAGCCCCTTCAATATCCTATTCTTTTGCAATATCTAGAGTAAGGAAGCTTTTGATGATACAGGAAAATTGGTTCTAGAACAGTACAATAAGAGGATAACAATGCTCCTAGATGAATTTGAATAGTATATCGAAGCATTCAAAAATCAAAGATTGAAGGGAATACCATATTAGGTTTGAATTCATTATAGGTAAGCAGCTGAATTTTTTGTTTGAAACAGATACAGATCTAGGAAAGGAACATATGCTGTGTAATGACTAATTCTAAATAGCAAAAATTTTTGAAAATCTTCTTTTTACCTTCGACATGTAGGTGAGGGCAGTTTATCTAATTATAGACGCGTAATTCTATCTATTGCAGCATTAAGATATTCTTTATCGATCTCAAATCCAACAAATGAGATCCCACGGTGCATTGCCGCAACTGCAGTAGAACCTATACCAATGAATGGGTCAATCACTAATTTTGTGGTGCCATGCAACCTGATGCACATATCTGGAAGCTCGATAGGAAATGTTGCCGGGTGCGGCCGTTGTTTGCTTCTACTTTGTATAGTTTGATAAGGTATGAACCAAATGTTGCCTCTATCCCGTCTGTCTTCCTTGTTGGCTGCCTTCCAGCGCTCAATGTTTGTCTTATCTTGGTATGATACTCCCACAGCCAGCTTATCGAGGTGTACATCGCCATACTTTGTAAAGTGAAAGACATACTCATGACAGTCATTGAGGAATCTCTTACTTACTATAGGCTTGAAGTGACCGACTGCGATGTCGCCAGAAATATTTGGATAGCTACCGACCTGATCCTTGCTTATTGCTATCGACTTGACCCAGTGGATGACGTTTTGCAGAACAAAATACTTTCTCAGAACATATGCTACATCCCATGCTATCCATGGGTCCTTTGGTTTGCTTCCTATGTTTAGGAAAAAAGAGCCATCATCTGTAAGAGCCTGCCTAATTGCAATGCCTACCTTTTCTATCCATATCAGGTATTTCTCACGAGGGAGCTCATCCTTGTACGAGCTATAGCTTGTGCCAATGTTATAAGGAGGCGACGTGACAACAACATCAGCCGACTTGTCTTTGACGTTTTCCTTCAATCCTGTTATGCAGTCCTTCAGGTAAAAGGTAGCGGTACAATTGCTTTTTTGCAGGACTCTATAGGGCTCATCTTGATTCTGCAATCAGGAAACAAGACACAGCAGCCCCGCATTTATCTTTTCATCTTGTACTTTAGATGTGGAAGTGAGGATATGATGTGATGGTATATTTTTGCTTCACAGCATGACCCTGACTTCTAAATAGATGCAATATATGACATTAGCTAAAGCATGATATATGTCTGGGAGATAATGTGAAAGGTGTAGAAAGTAGTACTCTGGTCCTTATGACCTGTAATAGAACATTGGCAAGTGCAGTCAGCCACTCGCCTCTTTTGAAATAGCGTTATGACGACGACGACTACTCTTACTGCAAAATGTATGCTGTCTCTCGGGGGATAAGAATGAAGAGGAGCCAATCTGGCCAAAAGCAAAAAAAGAATACAGGAAAAAATTGGCAAAGTTTTTAAACATAGAGTCAATATCTCGAACCTCAAGCAATAAAGAAGTGCGCTGTAGTAGATGTCAAGGTAGAAAAAAAGAACAAGACAAGCCAAAAGTCTATGTAGTATATTATATCAATATGCTAACTGTTGTATATTGTTGTAGTATTTTTTATTTCTGGCGAGTCTGTCGATTAATAAGGCTCCAAGAATCCCCATTGCCGCTGTCGGAATAGCTACAAGAGGAAAAACATTTTGTATCATCTTAAAGTATATCTGCGCAATCATGCTTGGCCATACAACCTTGCTCTCAAACACTTCATTATAGGTATACGTTATCAATGGATAGTACAGCATAAAGAACACAAGGCTAACGATTATACCTGCAGCATACAGTGAAAACCTTGATCTGGAAAATGCAAGCAGCACGTCTGCCGCCACTATTGGGATTATGCCTGATATGTAAAATGGGATAGTGGAGGTAAGTGCGCTGTTTGGAACAATCGAGGTCAATAGGCCTATTATAATAAAAGCAGCACCAGCCATAGAGAGCACCCCAAAGCGCTTGCCTGCAAGGGCAGATGATCCTATTAGACAGGCAGATATCAGAAACGGGAAGGCAAGAGTAGCAATAGCCACCCCAAGAGTAGGGTGAGGATTAAAGTTAAAGTATTCAGTCTCTGAGAACGGCAGAGAGAACATATCAATCATACCTGATGCTGCAAGCCATATTGGTAATATTGTAATAACAATCAGGACAGAAGACAACCTTTTAGCACTATGAGCCAAGCCTGCAAGCGCGCCAACACTACCTACTATCATGCCACTTACAAGCACAAAATGGGGTGGACTGAGTAGGCCGTCAAGTCCAAATGCTGAGTGCCAACCAAAGTCCACAGGAGCAGCACTTATCAGCATTACTACACCTGCTATAACCAGCTTCATCGGCCAAATCATCTTGTCAGTAGCACGATCACCAGATTTTGAAGCGGAGTACACCAGAACTGTACCTACAACCGCAGAAGCTGCACCAGAGTAGAGTACAGCGTGAGGAAGTGCAAAGAATGTTTCGGGCTTGTTGAGTAAGTGGTTAGTGATATCCCAGCTGCCGCCTGCAGCAGCTAACAACATTCCAAGGCTCACAAGCACATAGCCTACAAAGAGCTTACGACCGAGACCATAAACTTCAAGGTGCTGTTGATGTCTGAAATAGTTCAATACCCATTTTTAGCAGGTTCAATAATTAAGGCTTTGTCACTTCTACCGAATATGTTTCAACAAATTCCTTCTGTTGATCGAGTATGCCCCACTGTGGATAATGTGCTTGTTCCCAAGTATGAGGCAGGGCTACAGATTTAATAAAAACCACAAACTTTCCCTCCGTCTTTGGTATAACCTCTATATTTGCGCTGTAGGTCTTGCCTGCTTCCCATGGCCTGCTGAAAACTTCAATTGAAGCATATTGCGCCAATACAGAAGAGTCTGTATCAGAATATTCAGAACTTAGGAGCTCGCCAGGTGCTATAAATATCGGCGTCTGATCAAAGTTGTGTTTCAGTATCTTGATAGTGTCTGTAGTCGTAAGATTCGGAAACCCTACAGATACTATCTGCATATCCGCATCCTCTCCATTATTTGTCCCCGTAACAGAGATGGTGAGCGCCTGACCTAGAGCAATGTTTGGTGCAGATAGGCTCACGTCCGTCACAATCGCTTGAGGTCTTCGAGCCTCTATAGATTGGTATGACTGAGGGAAAACATACAGCGAGAGTGAGAAATATATCACCAGAGCAACTGCAACTGCACCAGTAAGAATGATCACCTTTAACAAGGTAGTGAATGTAAAATTACACTCTTGATCTTTTATTTCTTAGCCCTACACAATCACAAGTAGACATAGCCATATCCAGACATAGGGAGATAGGAAAACGCACACACATATACAACTACACACAAAAATCACAAGTGCAAGTACGTGAAAATTGGTCCTAATATGCAGATGCTACTATACCACTTATTGATGCTACATGACTGTATATGGATAGGGCAATTCAGAAGAGAAGATCGTGGTCTCTGTTGCTGTATTTCATACGAATTTGTACTTTGCATCTTTATGTGCTGTGCGTTCATCGTTCATGTAAGTTAATGTGAGCTGCAAAACTACTTGACAAAGATATAGCTGCAAATATGGCAGACTAACGACTCTTTAGATACGGCTGGCGCTCATAGATCCTTTGCACTTTTTCCATGGTATCAATATCGCGCACAGTCTTGTCAGTCCGAATATACTTTATCCTCGGGAAGCGAAGCGCAAATCCGCTATTATGCCTATCACTTTTCTGTATGCTATCAAATGCAATCTCAAGGACAATCTCGGGCCTGACTACTAGTCTATAGCCCTCATCTCCGACTGTTATTGACCGTAGCTTATCAGTCATCTTGGCTATCTCTACGTCGGTCAGGCCAGAGTACGCCTTGCCTATTGTCTTTAGCGAGCCGCCATCATGCTCATCTCGTACTGCGAAAGTATAATCAGAAAGTGTCCCGGCGCGCTTACCATGACCATACTCTGCAATGACAATTACTGCATCTACACTGTCAAGCTCATACTTTAGTTTGGTCCAATGCCTTCCGCGCTTGCCAGGATGGTACTGGGATTCAAGCTCTTTTACCACCAATCCTTCATGTCCTGTATCTCTGCTTTCTTTAAATGCACAGGCTATCTGCTGGGCTGTCGACACAATTCTGTAACCAAGGTCGATCACAGGCTCTTTGAATCTAATCTGCGAGAGCAATTTCTTGCGCTCTGTAAGCGGACTGCTAATAAGCGGCTGCCCGTTAAGATACATGATATCATAGGGGACATATACTACTGGGATCTCTGCCATCAGATGTTCTGTAACTACTTTTCTCCTGAGCCGCTTTTGCAACTCTTGGAAATGTAGTGGCCTGCCAGCTTTGTAGGCAAGTACTTCGCCGTCTAGAATAAATTCTGCGGGCAGCAAAGACACAGCAGATACAATCTCTGGGAAAGAGGTGGCAACATCTTCTAGCTTCCTTGAGAACATCTTGACCTTCCCTCCGAATTTGTGAAGCTGCACCCTTATGCCATCATACTTGAACTCACAAATCAGCGCTTTGTTATAATACTGCTCGATCTCTTCTGCGCTAAACATCACATCTGCTAGCATGAAGCTCATAGGTGCAAGTGGCTTCATTATCGCAGTCGACAGAGCGTCCTTTTTTGCAAGCAATGCTGCCTGCGCAATATCGCCAGACAGTAACATAGCCTGCCGGATTGCCTGCACGTCCCGTCCAAACGCCTTGGAAATAGCAAGCTCAACCAAGCCCTCTACTACACCGACGCGCAATTCGCCAGTTGCTATCTTGATCAAATATTTTGCTTCAAGAGGAGAGGAGTTAATGAGAAGTCCAGTCAGGATCTTCCTTTTTGCCTCTGCTGCCCCAGAGCCGGCTGCGTCAGCAATTTTTCTTAGCTGATCGTGCAGATCTGGCAGCAAAAGTTGCTGGTCCACAAGCGCACTTTGCTGCCTCTTGGAGACTGCGTATTCAGCAAGAGCGCCCATATCTCCATGTTTTAAATAGATCTTTTGTATCTCTTCTGGTTCCAGACGTGCGATCTCTGAAAGAGCTCGCATTATAGTATTAAAACCTACATTAAGTGTAAGACCCGAGCCCTTAGGAAAAATGGTGCCAGACATAAGGAGTACAGCTGCTGCAAGCGAGGTATCACCGCGGTCCTCGTCTTTCAGTTTGATTAAGTATTCTGAGATGGCAGCCACCTTGGCATTTTTGCTTGCAGTCTGGCGAACCTTCTCACACGTATTGACAAAGTGCGAAAATTCGCTTGCAGGCATATGCGTATATCCCATCTTCAACTGTGCTTAAATCTATTGGCAAAATGCCGAAATACAACCTCTGTGTGATTTTTCATGTGCTCAAGGCATCGTCTGTTCTGGTTATTGCAGTTGTAGTTGCAACGCTCATTCCAATTTCAATTGGGCTGTCTGGCTTGGGGCCTGAGATAAAGATAGGTGGAAGACAAACCGTCGGAATCTATAACAATGCTGATAGCAGCATAGAAGATGCACAAGGTGATGTGACGCCTGTATATCAGCAGGTTGGGACAGAAGTGGTTCCCGATGTAAGAGACTACCACGACATTTTGGGAGCCAGCGTGCAAAAGCGAGGAGAGGTATTCTTTTTCACAGTAGAGCTTGCAGGCAATCCAAATGATAATGACATGTATGAAACACAATATCGGTGGCATGTTATCACCACTAGCCCGATAACAAATAGAGAGCAACAATACATAATTCGATTTCAAAATTCTGCTTTCAGCGGTGGCAACTCAACTAGTATGCAAGGGTGGTATTTCTCGGTATTTGATAGAACTGTCGGGAGGTTCATCATCCCACCTACGAGTATACCAGACATGCCAGAAGATAGAGTCGAGTTTCCTATAGAGGACTTTTATATTGGCAGCCCCTCGTCATTTTCCTACTGGGTCGACGTGTCAGTAAGGGTGAACGCTACTTTCGGCCAGCCAAACTATATAATGGACTATGCGCCGTGATGATAATAGAAGGTTAGACGATGTTATTTTCTCTCGGCTACTGTAATGTTTTTTTCTAGATTGAAGCTTTCACCTGATATCTCATCAGTCACAGAATATGTTATGACATAGCTACCTATCGGCAATGATTGAACCTCCGGCGTAAGCGTAAGCGTCAAGAACATCTCTGTATTAGGTCTATGAGAAGTGATATTTCCGACCTGCATGTCCTCTATCAGCTGAAGCTTAGTGCCATTTGCAGCAGCTATTTCATAATCAGCTGTCATATTCATCAGGTAAAGCATTGTGTTATTATTGCCGCCTTCTTTGTCTATAATCTGCTTATGGGCAAAGCCCACCGGTTCTACATAGAGTACGATTGTTTCGCCAGGCGCAAAGATATTGCTTCGCTCTTCGTATACACCATAGCCAGCGGCGGAGAAGGGTTCTACAAAGGTACTAAAGGTGGCGTTAAACTCTGTCTGATTCCAGACCGATAGGTATAGCTCCTTTGCCTCTTCTATCGTCATGTTATTAGTAGACGTCACATTAGCAATAGTGATAGTAGTATTCCTAGTACTCGTGTTATTAGTCGCAGTTATATTGGCAGGGGTCGTCGCAATAGTAGTAGTAATAGTATCATTATTGGTATCTGGGGTTAGCAATTCTGTTAAATTGATGATCTGGTTCTGCCCAGCTGCTGCAATAGTAGTACCCGCAATAGTAGTAGTAAAAGCTATTACTACTGTTATAATGACTAAAAATTTGCCGTACATTGGTAGAGGCATGCAAGCATAATTCTTAATTGATCTGATGATACTGGATAGTGTTTCTAGTTTTATTTATGAAAAAAATTTTATAAATCAAAACTACAAGATTGTCAGGGCGCTTGGCGATACTGCATCAACGACCTTGTTACAGCCTATGCCGTAAAAGTTGCAATTTTTGTACGATGCAGTTTTGTCCGCCAAGCGCTATAGTCTAGCCATGCCTTTTTTCACTACTAGTCCTTATGCTTTATACGGTATTAATTATATAAAAGAATTTCTGATTCTAAAGATTTTAGGGATAATTGAACGAATAAGCAATTTCTATTAAAAAGAATCCAAAATTCATAGAAGTCCTATGCATACTTCACAAACAAATTTGCCTAGTCTTCATGCACATGTTTGCCCCAATTTTTTCTTAATCATATCATTTTTAACACATAGCTTTTTTATAGAGGGAAGACTTGCATTCATTGCTCAACTCAATAATATCGCATCAGCTTAGCAGCTCTAGTTGTAGCAAACTGCTTTTAGGCGACGGAATAACTACTTCTGATTTGACCATTAAAGGCGTGCATGGAATATTTGCACCCGTGTCAATTAATGTGCGGTCTGCCAGAAAGAATGTGCCTGCGATAGGCGATGTCGCAAGTGCTGCAAAGAACCTTGACGAATACCAGTTCTTAATTTGCTCGTTAGTTCCTTCGCTTCCAGACTCTAATCTGTCAAAGATGGAACTGCAGAAATATCGTGTGGCTATAATAGCAGCATTTGCAAAGCTTGTGCCGATGCTTCTGTTGAAGAGTATGCGTCAAGACGACTTGGTGCAGTGGAGCAAACATGCTAAAGTGCTTCTAGAGGAAACATCAGACACATACCTTAAAGCTAATTCAAACTATAATCTCCAGATCGCTTCGCATAAAGATGCCTTTGAATATTTCGAGGTTCCAGTAGATAAGGTACAAGTTGCACTCAGAGCATTTTACGACTATGACATTTGACAGGCATTATTATGGCAGATTATAATAATTCCATTTGCATTTTTACAGACGTGTCTATATACATATGACAATCGCAGTTACGCTGATCGAGCCACAATACCCGGTTAACTTAGGCCATATGGCTAGGCTAATGAAAAATTTTGGCCTCAAAAGCTTGTATTTTATCCGACCCCACTTTGACAAGACAGAGGCAGCAAAGTATTCGACTCATGGCAACGATATACTAATAGCTGCCAAGTCTGTGACGTTGAGTCAGCTGAGAAAGAAATTTGATGTACTCATAGGTACAACTGCAATTCAGGCTAGCAGTAGACTCAACATTCTGCGAGGATCAATAAATGCCGAACAGCTAGCCAAGATAATACATGATTCAAGCATCAAAGACTTTTGTATCTTGCTTGGGAGAGAATCATCGGGCCTCAACAACGAAGAGCTGGAGCTGTGTAACCTTGTCGTCACCATTGACACAAAGACAAATTACAGGACAATGAATGCGGCCCATGCACTTGCGATATTACTGTACGAAATTTCCAAGCTACAATCATCAGAACTGCCCAAAAAAAAGAGCAAGAAAAAAGTTGAACTTGCTTCGCAGAAGGATATCGATCTTTTGCTCCAATATGTAAGCAAGTTAGCAGATGCAAGTAATTATGATCTGCATAAAAAGCCATTGCTAGAAGCAGGCAGTAAAGAAGCTTCTGGCAAAAAGTGTGCCTACAACAAAAGACATCATGCTCTTGGTGTAGCTACTAAGAAAAAATCATCTTGCAATAGAAAGGTTACGGCAAAAATAAGTAGTAGTATTGCAAGTACTTCTTATTGACAAGATAATATATACAATTGGCACGCCCGCTATCTGCATAAGTAGCAGGCACGCAACCACATATCTCTTTTTTTGTTGCTTTTTAGCTTATGTTTAAGAGCAAAACCAAGAGTCAGGCCGCTATCTACACACATGCATATAGATATTCACTTATACCTACTCGATAGATTTTCGACAATATGGTATTGCAACTAACCGCGGCTCTACCGCCATCCATACGGTATGACTGATTGCAGGTTGGTGCCTTGCTGTTTGCCTGCCTTCTTGTTTTCAGACATTGCTTTTTGACCACGATATGTATGCTATCGTTGTCTTGGTAGCGTAATCCTCATAGTCATCATGGCGGGTTGTGGTCTATCACTTTTAGTTTCTCTTTATTGTTGTTGCCACTATCAGCAAGTGTATCTGTGTATGTGTGAAATTTTTCCAGGACCTTGCTCTTGTCTTGCATACGTCATTTGACTAATCTTAGAAAAGTGAGCTTGTCAACATTTTAGATGCTTGAGTTAGCATACAGCAAGTTGGTAGATGAGGATGTGTACCGTGCGATGGTGCCACAGAGTTAAGATTTATGGCACGCAATAGAATTGATATCTGTAGCATGGAGCACTATGAGCTGGCACCAAATCTAAAGATATGTAGGATTCTCAATGGGATGTGGCAGGTTGCAGGTGGACATGGGCTAATAGATCCAAAAGTTGCAATAGAAGAAATGGTCAAGTATCACAATGCAGGGTTTACCAGTTGGGATCTTGCTGATATTTATGGTCCTGCAGAGGACTTTATTGGAGCTTTTAGGCAGAGGCTGCCGGAGCAGGAGCGGCAAAACGTTCAGGCATTAACAAAATGGGTGCCCGAACCTAAGAGGATTACTCCAGAGATTGCACGGGCAAGTATTGAGATGTCGCTTAAGCGTATGGGATTCAGCTCTCTTGATCTCGTGCAGTTTCACTGGTGGGATTACAACAACCCATATTACATTGATGCCCTGAAGTACCTATCTGGTCTACGCGACGAAGCTAAGCTTCTCAAGAATGTAGGTCTCACTAATTTTGATACCGAGCACATGCAGATAATGATGAAGGATGCAGGGATGAAGGAGATAGTATCAAATCAAGTTCAATACTCCATTGTTGATCGAAGGCCTGAAGTCAAGATGGTGCGTTTTTGTCGCAACAATAACGTCAGCCTGCTTGTCTATGGAACAGTCTGTGGTGGCCTAATGTCAGAGCGCTATCTTGGCAAACCAGAGCCATCTACATATGAGCTCGATACAGCGAGTCTGCGTAAATACAAGCGCATGATAGATGTATGGGGCGGCTGGAAATTATTTCAAGAGTTGTTGTCGACATTGCATCAAATAGCTCAAAAGCACGGCGTGAGCATTGCAAATGTTGCAGCACGCTATATTCTTGATAGACCTGTAGTGGCAGGTGTAATCATTGGAGCGAGGCTTGGAATAGTCGACCACAGAGGCGATAATACACGTGTGTTTGATTTTAGGTTGGACAAAGACGATACTAATGGCATAGAGGAAGTAAGCAAAAAGTCAAACGACCTATTTGATAGAATAGGAGATTGCGGTGATGAATACCGAAGAAGGTAATATTAAGAGCCTGAATATCGTAAAAAATACTAGAAGTACATTATGAAACATATTATAATAAATTATAATACATAATTTTAAAAATCATAAAATTTTTCTCTATTGTATGTCTCCTTGAAGTTTGTTATCTAATGCTTAATTGCGATATTCGACCTTTGAAGCTATATGCCTGCTAATAATAATAATCCTAAAAGACAAAAAGGAGGAGGAGAAGAAAACAACAGCACTCCGTCAATAAAAGTTTCTGACACAAGAGCAGAAGAAAATGAAGACAACGGTATCACAACAACGACACAACGAATTAACAGGACTTTTGATGAAGCAAAGGAAAACACAAGAAGAGCCGTACAAGAAGCAGAAAGAGAGCTTCCACGATATATGCAGATTGTCACAACCAACCAAGAGCAATCAGTAGGGGCGGTGAGGGATACTATAGAGAACTATCTCGATTCACAGAGAGAAATTACTAATTTTATTCAGTCCTTTTGGAAATCATATATTGACAATGTATTATGGACGCCCACAAGGAGAGCCACAGAGAACTATGCGGCGGCTGTAAGTAATACTACTGATGCTACTGTAGCAGCAATCAGGATTTACAATAACATAATCTACGCAAATGCAGAGGCGGTCAGGCTTTCATTGGAATATAATAGAGACAATGCAAGGGAAATGTCGAGAGTATTTGTAAATACAGCCAAACAATTAGAAAAAATATAAATTTACTGTAGGTTATAATAAGGACACAACAGTGGCATGTTAAAGCAGAATGAAAAGAAAAATCAGTATCAAGAACAACAACAACAACAGCAGCAACACCCGCAGGACGAGGAGCGTATAGAAGAGCTTAGCAAACGTGAGATGCAAATACTTAACTGTATAAAGGGCCAATCACGAACCGAAAAGAAAATAGCCAAAATGATCAGGCTTGATATTTTTATCATTTCTCCACTGATAACTGAACTAATGCTGAAAGGGTATGTCGAGACAATTAGAAAGCGTAGACTATTTTTCTTTTCAAGAGAATACTGCATAATCACAGTAGAGGGACTGGATGCACTTGAAAACGCTAGAAGTCCATTTGAAAACCTAGTTAAGCTGATTAGAGAGAGAGCTCTTGAAACAATTGACAATATTGCGGCAGACTCTCCTATTCTAAAACTTGCACTTATGTCTGCCAAAGCAGCTTACAAGACTTTAAAGGTACTGGTATGAGAGTGGGATATGAAACTGCTATCTCTTATGTGTGGCTAACGCTCTCCCCGTATATGGAAAAAATAGCTTCTTCTCCGCGCTAAGTAAATCATATGCAATACAATAAGTGTGAACAATCAGCCCGACAAACTTTGACTTTGGAAGATCTGATCATCTGCAAAATGTGAAAAGAGTCTCTAGATCTTGCTGTTGTGAGAGTTGCTCTTACTACAGCAGTAATAATGGTGGCACACCAGTAAATAGTATCAAGGTCTATCGTTAACATGGGCGCAAAAGAATCGGCAGTGGCAAAGTCTAAAGGTTCACAAGATGAACGCAATATGTCTCCCCCGGATGCTGCTTTGCTCCAAGTACTTCATAATAAGAAAAAGATTTCAAAAGATGAAGCAAATTATGTGGAAAATGAAGAGTCCCATGATCCGTCGTGTGTTAAATGCAAGTTCAATCTTGGCGATGAAGGTAAGTGCCACGTAGTCGAAGGAGAAATCAATAACGAAAAAGGCATCTCAAAGTTTTTCTCACCAAAAGGCGACGGAATGCTGCCTGGAGATATTGTTTGGATGTATGTAAAACAAGCGGGAAAGAAGCTGAAATATGAGGAAGGGTACATTATCGAAGAAGGCGCTATAGGATTTCAATGCAAAGATTGCAAATACTATATGTACTCTGGTAGCTGTCTGTTCATAGAAGGAAAATTCAAGCCAGAGATGAGTTGCGGTTTTATCGTGAAAATAGGACACGGGACTGAGATTTAGAAGTCAGCTCACTCCAAAGAGCATTCCTCTATATCCCAGGACAGGATGTCAGGATGCTAAGAAGGCTGTAACTCAAAAAAGAGGCAACAATAGCAGAAGTTATTCCATCAGTAATTTCTGCAATTTGTATAATTTGTAAACTCAAGTATTTATAAACTAAATAGTTAATATGTAAAGGCATGAATAAACTTGGTGGAGAACCCACTTTCACAGCTGATAATGTCGTCAGATGCTTAGGAGACTCCATGACAAGTAATCTTGGAGTCTTGTCATGACAAACACAATTCTGGTTACAGATAGCGCTCACGCCGTAGGCAGCAGCGAAGAAGTTGTTGTAAGACAGCTCTTAGAAAAAGACATCAACTTTTTGAAATTAGGAGCATTTTCGAAAGTCACACTAACCTTCCAGGAGACCATGGGAAGTAAACCAATCACTCTGGGCAAGTTTGAAGAGGATTATGCACAGAGGGAGGTTAGATAACATGAGATACAAACTGCTTGGAAGAAGTGGATTGCGGGTTTCCGAACTATGCTTAGGTGGCATGACACTTGGACAGGACTGGGGCAACCGACTCGCAGGAGCTTCTAAAGAAGAATCAAAGCAAATATTTGATCATTTTGTAGAAGCAGGTGGCAATTTTATTGATACTGCTAACGTGTACCAAAATGGCTCCAGTGAGAAGTATATCGGCGAATTTATTGCTTTGCAAAGAGAGAAATTCGTTGTGGCGACAAAATACACTATAAGCACAAATCCGGATGATCCAAATGCAAGTGGGAGTCATCGCAAGAGCCTTGTTCAGTCAGTGAACGCAAGCCTGAAGCGACTAAACACTTCATACATAGACCTTCTGTGGGTTCATCTTTGGGATTCTATGACTCCTGTTGAAGAGCTAATGCGTTCTCTAGACGATCTTGTGAGAGCCGAAAAGATCCTCTATATTGGGATCTCTGATGCACCTGCATGGTTTATCTCACAGGCAAATACTTTGGCAGAGCTGCGTGGTTGGTCTCCATTTGTAAGTATTCAGATAATGTACAGTCTAATTGAAAGAACTCCAGAGAGAGAACTCTTGCCTATGGCAAAGGCTCTAGACATAGGCGTAACTGCTTGGTCTCCATTGGGAGGAGGTGTCCTTTCAGGAAAATACAACAACAATCAAAGTGAACATGAAGCAAAGAGATATCGTGATGACAATCCTATGAGCGGGGTGTTTGTGAATAAGAAGAACCTTTCGATAGCTAATGAAGTGCAAACAATAGCTAAAGAGATAGGCAAGACTCCATCGCAGCTCGCGTTGAATTGGATAAGACAGCAAAAGGATAGGGGCGTGATAATACCCATCATTGGAGCAAGGACTGAGGCGCAAATTGAGGACAATTTGGGATGTTTGGATTTCGAAATAAGCACCAATCATATGAGGAGACTAGATGAAATAAGCAAGATTCAACTGGGATTCCCTCATGATCTTTTAGGAGCAGAATCTGGGAAAGTGCTGGCATATGGCAGAAAATTTCCATTTATTGACAATCACAGGAGAACTATATGAAGCAGATTCATGAGCTTTCAAACAAGAGAGAGCGAGAAAAAATTGAGTGAAATTAATGATAAGCTGCAACAAGAGCTTTTGAGCTGGCCCGGAGTATCCATTCATGACCATCGTTTTGGCGGCATAGAATTTCGAGTCCACGGAAGGGAGATGGGACACTTGCATGGCGATAAGCTGGCAGACCTTCCATTTCCAAAGGATGTTGGCAAGAGACTCATAGCTGAGGGCAAGGCTTCGCCTCACCACATTTTACCACAGTCCGGATGGATTAGCTATTATATCAATGGTATCGAGGATATTCCTGATGTGATAGAACTATTCCAAATCCAGTATGAACGAATGACGAGTTATGGTAAGAAGAAGAAGAATGATGAAAGACCAAAGACGTCTGCTTTCTCAACAACAGCTTTCCTTGGCGAACCTGTATGAAATTTATTTAGGAATATAACAAACGAGCAGGCTGTGCCAAACACATGCGCATTAGTCTTGAGACATACAGAAGGAACAGATGGGTTGTTATAATAGCCAACACATGAACTATGATCCATCGCCATCTCATTTATGTTGTAACTAAGTCAAGCACCGTCAAGGCCAAATGTTTGCATTGTGATCTGTTGAAATACAAACAAACGTCTACATAAGGGAAGCCTCCAGCTTCTTTACAGTGAGCGCTTTTATCGACATATTCCTGACCTCTAGAATTTCTGAGCTAATCGCGAAGAATAGATGGGGAAGATAATACAATGACTGGAGTAGAAAAGCAGACCCACATTAATCGTTCAGCATGGACGACACTGGTGGTCCTGAGCTGCCTGGGTCTGATAACAATGTATGGTGAGACTATGGTGTTGCCGGCTATCCCAGACTTTATACGGGATTTTAATATCTCGTACAACACATCGTCATGGATACTCTCTTCTTACCTGATTGCAGGAGCAGTGATGACACCAATTGCAGGCAGGTTATCTGACATCTATGGTAAGAAAAAGATATTGCTTATAGTCATGGCAGTATACTCAACAGGCATTTTAGCTGGAGGATTCGCTAACAACATCGAATTCATGCTTGGAGCAAGAGCAGCACAGGGTGTTGGGATGTCTATGTTCCCAATAGCCTTTGGAATCATCAGGGAAATCCTTCCAGAGAAAAAGCTCGCAATAGGTCAAACTATTTTCAGTTCCACATTTTCTGGTGGGGCTGTAGTGGGACTGATAGTTGGCGCAACCATAATTCAAAACTTTGGATGGCAAGCCACATTCTTTTCAATATTTCCTATAGCAGTCATACTTGGATTGGTGATTAGGAAGCTTATCCACGTCAGGAATCTGGCAACCTCGGAGGTGAAAGTAGAATGGGGGGGAGGAGGAAATGATGAGAATCCTTCTATCAAGACAGAGACGATCGATTTAAAGGGGACGCTGGCCTTGGCTGTTACAATAATTTCATTTCTAGCTGGCATTTCTTTCTTGGAAAGCAATAGCACTGATGCAGGATTTCAGGTCGCAGCGCTTTTCTCAATAGCAGCAGTATCACTGGCAGTATTTATCATCATAGAAAAGAAAGTGAGTTCACCTTTGCTCGATCTCAAATTGATGACTCACAAGATGATCCTTCCTGCAACTGTCATTTTGATGATGGTCTTTCTCTGCATGTTCATGGTCTATCAGGCAATACCTATCCTGGTAAGAAGTCCTCAACCGTTAGGATTTGGAGGAGATGCAGTAGTTACTGCAAGCGTACAACTCCCATTTATGATCGTTTTATTGATTGGTACTATTATGTCAGGTTTCATCTTGAATAAGGTTGGCAATACCAGACTCACATTACTGGGCACTATAATCAGTGCAATAGGATTTTTCAGCCTGCTCCTGTTCCACTCAACAGAATTTATGGTTTCTGCCACACTGACAATAATTTCAGCAGGACTATCGCTTTCAATCACTGGAGGCTTTAATGTCGTGCTCCTATCAGCGCCTATAGAAGCAACTGGAATTGCACTTGGGATGGCGTTGCTTCTCAACCTAGTTGGGATGTCAATAGGCCCTTCGATTGCTGCGATGTACCAGCAAATGTATCAGGGAACTGTAGAGGGAGTAGTAGGGCAGCAATTCCCCACCCAAGATGCATACAATCTCATCTTCCTTACGGCCGCTATTATATCTCTGGCATCTATTGCTCTTGCGTTGGTACTAGCCAGAAGAAAAATCATAGCAGGGAAGATATCATCCACTCCGGCTCAATAGTTTTGACGTTACAGTTAGAGCAGGTGAAAATGGGTGAATAATAGGGAGCATGCTTGAAATCTTTTTATCATGAGATTTGGAGTTCTAGCTAGAATATATCTAGCGCATCTCTCTCCTTTCCGTTCCAAATATAGCCAAGGTAATTGTATATTACTACACAAAGGAGGAAAACAGATCTGAGCAACACGATTAAGACTACAAACGGAGTCAAGATAGATGTTGAAGATTTAGGGGGTATATGGGTAAGCCAGTTGTTTTCATACACGGATGGCCCGTGAATCATAATATGTTCGAATACCAGTTTACTGCATTCTTATTTCTCAGCAGACGAGTGACAGCTATTGCCAGAGGGACCCCCATAACTATAGGCCCAATGATTCGTAACTCAGGTGGTTCACTTGGTATTATATTAGATACCATTATTGTACCATAACTTATCATCGGTAATAGAATAATTGGAGTACTCAATGGGTTATGGCTAGGACGCACCTGAGATTTACTTTCGGACAATAACCGAAAGAGGCAATAGATTGTAAAGGTAGTTAGTAACCAACCGCCAAAGTTATGCAAGGGGACTCCAAAATATTGACCTCCATCTTCCCAAATCCAAGCTCTTTCCGTCGGGCCTGAAAGATAAGGATCAACTACTAAATCCCATGCTGTCATAACAACAGCACCCAAAAATGATAACCACAGAATTTGTAGAATGATCCAGTTGTTATTGTTGTTGTTCTTCTCCTCTCTCCTCGTCATCTTCTGTCGGCCATTTCCGATAAGATTAGCGACAATGTAACTTGGATATATCATCATGAACCAAGCGATCGGAATGATAATTGGAATGTGCCCAAGCTTTGGACCCAAAGCATCGGTATAGTGATAAGCTCCATAAATTAGCCCAGTCTCTACACCGATATGCTCATAGCTCCATGATACAGCGACGCTTATGCTAAAGAACAGTAGGGTATGCCGCCATCCAAGCACATAAGTTGCATGAAATATACTAAACAGCATCATAAAGAGAGTCTTGATTCCTATTCCGCCAGGAATCCTTGGGAAATCCGCAAATAATGGCTCCAAAAGAGGTCGAATAACGCTCGAATAAATGAATAATGCTAAGAAGCCTATAGCAAGTCCAAGCAATAAGGCATTCTTTCTTTGCTGCAGGTTTGTTGCTATAGAATGCGGTTGCACTATTATGGCAATCTCCCAGAACACATCTATAAATATATAATACCAGTAAACCTTGCCCAAAGTAAATAGACGCTTATTTAGCAAGGTCATGTTACAGTGAAAAGCTGTGGCGACCAGTAATAGATGGATAAGACCTTGGACACAGGGTATTTGGTGATCTCAAATTCAAATTACCAAGCATTGCTAGGGAAGGAAGAGCCTTCGCCTCATGAGTAATAGATTTTATCTGATTTTATCTATTCTGGAACCCTGAGAATTTAGAGATATATACCTCTTTAATTAAGACAATAAGCATTATATTTTAATCTACCTTCAATGTTGCCATCTGAGGATTGATCTTTGACAATTCATCGTTACTTCAACAGATAAAAAAGTCTTGTCAATCTTATATGCCGAGCATACGAGGCTCTTTCACTGTGGCTCTATTGTTGCAGGTGGTTTACTTGATACTGCATATGTGACCCAAGTTACCCCTTCAACCTCATTTGTTATCCTATTACTAATCTTTTCAATCAATTCATAGGGCAAGCGTGACCAGTCGGCAGTCATTGCATCAATAGACTCTACAATTCTTATGATCACAATATGGCCATAAACACGCTCATCCCCTAGTACCCCTACAGCTCTGTCATCGCCAACCGCAGCATATGCCTGCCATACCTTATCGTACCAGCCAACATTATTATCTGTATCAGTCGTTGCCGCTGCAGGAGCAACAGAAGCAAATGTAGGAACAAAAGCAGCAGTCGATTTCAACTCCTCTTCTACTATCTTGCTTGAATGCTTGCATATTCTGATCTTCTCAGGAGTAACTTCGCCAATTATCCTGACAGCCAGTCCCGGTCCTGGGAAGGGGTGTCTCTTTAGCAGTTCATCAGGCACTCCAAGCAGCTTTGCAGCCTTTCTCACTTCATCTTTATACAAGTAGCGGAGGGGTTCGATTACTTTGAGATTGAGCCACTTTGGTAGGCCGCCTACGTTGTGATGAGTTTTAATCACCGCTGCGGGCCCCTTTGACACACCACTTTCAATTACATCAGGATATAATGTGCCCTGAGCAAGCCATTGAAAAGAATCAGTATCCTTTCCCTCGTCATTATTCTTCTTCTTCTTTTTCACAACAGCAGCAAAAACGTTGGCAAACTCTTCTCCTATTATCTTGCGCTTTTCCTCTGGGTCACTTATGCCTTTTAACTTGCCAAGGAACTGCTTCTCGGCATTGACATAGATGACATTGATACCAAGGTGATCCTTGAAGAGCTTGACCACGTCCTTTTCCTCATCCTGGCGCAGGAGACCATGGTTGATGAAAACACAGCTCAGTTGGTCGCCAATAGCTTTGTGCATCAATGCTGCAACCGTAGTCGAGTCAATTCCTCCACTCACAGCAGCAAGCACTTTTTCTTTACCTACCTGCTTACGAATGTCATTAATTGTAGACTCAATGAAACTCTCAATATTCCATTCAGGCTTGGCTCCGCTTATCGTCTGCGCAAAGTTCTTCAGGATTTGAATGCCCTTTTCAGTGTGAACTACCTCTGGGTGGAATTGAATTCCATAGTACTTTTTGTCGGGGTTGCCAATGGCAGCCGAGAACGAGCTCTCAGTACGTGCCAGTACCTTAAAGCCCTCCGGCAATCTTTCTGCTGCATCGGCATGACTCATCCAACAGTTCATGATGCCCGGACCTAGGCCTTTGAAGAGGTCAGGTGTGTCTTCTTCTTCTTTTCCCTCAATTATAAGCACAGACCTGCCGTACTCTCTGCTGTTACTGCGCTTGACCTTGCCGCCGAAGGTGTCGACTAGCACCTGATGACCATAACAAATGCCAAGCAGGGGCTTGCCCATATTGAAAATTTCTTTATCTGGTTTTGGAGCGTTCTCGGCATAAACGCTTGCTGGACCGCCAGAAAATATTATTCCCTTTGGATCAATCTCTTTGATCACTTTTGCGGGTGTGTTGTATGGTAATAATTCGCAGTAGACGTTTGCCTCGCGAATCCGCCGGCAAATCAGATGACTATATTGAGAACCAAAGTCTAGGACCACTAATTTGTCCATCTTCTCTACATCTCTACATATCTTTCTCTCGCTATCTGCCGCTCTTTTCCAGCATACGTGTAAACACCCATGCAGAAGTATTGAATATTTCCTGCAGACGATCCTTCTCGCGGTACTTATTTATCACAATTTGCTTGATTATGCCGCTGCCGTCTTCTTCAACCTTGTAATTGAGTGCGTCTGTTTCTCCGAGCGCTCCTTGACTTACCTTCTCGGCAT
Source organism: Nitrososphaera sp. (assembly GCA_035562555.1). Lineage (GTDB taxonomy): Archaea > Thermoproteota > Nitrososphaeria > Nitrososphaerales > Nitrososphaeraceae > Nitrososphaera. The sequence goes on from DATMWK010000009.1 coordinate 21,158, forward strand.
CTTTGTTCTTCATACCCTCTAAGATCCTGTTCAAAAAGAATGACTTGAAGGGAGGGGTATTCGCGTTGAGATCGATGCCAGGAGCTGGAACAATGACAACCGCGTCTGGCGATATCTCCGCATTTGCAAGCAAAAAGTCATCCTTTGCGCGCTTAAGCGGCTTGATATTACGGCCATCATTACTATTGCTATTATCAGTCGTTGCCCTCAAAGTAGGTGCGGCGGTCTCTGCCTGCTGTTGTTGTTGCTTCTTTGCCGCAGTCGGTTGCGCTGCTGTCTGGCGAGCTGCTTGCTGCTGCATCTGTGCCGTTGCTGTTGTGGGTCCAGCTGGAGCAGAGGTGGCGGCAGCAGCAAAGCCAAGGTTTGCCGCAGCTTTAAAGCTACCCTGCTTGAGCAGGTTGTCAATAATCGAAAGTGTAGTGCGTAATCGCTCGATTTCTTCCTGCCTATCTGATATTTCCTTGATAAGCCACTCGCGTATCTCTGCAGCGCGTCTGATGTCTTCCTCCGAATAACCTGACGACATTAGCAAGCCATCCTACTGCATGAAAGATATAATAGTTTTATCGCCGCTGCCCGTGTTTTCTACGCTTGTTCAAACTAAGCACAATCACCATTGCAGCACCCCATAGTATAGCTGCAGGAATGTATAACTGGAAGAACCATGCCACTGCGCCTAGCACAGCAAATGCCATGCCGACGATACTTTTTGCCTGCCTGCGCCCAAAATTCATGATAATGGTTGATGATTGTTGTTATTAGTATATTAGATGGTAAGCGGTGAAAATCCCTTGATGGGTTTTGGGGCTGTATCAACAAGCTGAGAGCGAGATTGTTTTGCTAGCATTTCAAGTAGGCGTTTGCCAGCCTGCATCTTTTGCTTCTTAAGCTCAGGGTCTTTGACTTTTTCCTTTGAATATTTGCCTATACTATTTCCAAAGTCCATTCCCACAAGCACTATTTTCTTAGCGCCAAACTCTTCTGCCAAAAACACGCTCCTATCGCCATCCGTAAATCCTCCAAAGTTATGGACATTTTCAACAGGGGCAACCTGTGTAGACCCGACCAGCTTTCCAAGTTTTGGAACAAGTCTTTTGAGCGTGTCAGTATTGTCACCATGTGCATGAACTACCAGTATAGCACCATTTTTTTCTGCCTTTTGAAGAAATTTGTAGTTGCCATCAAGGTCAGTAACTACAATATCGGGCTTGATTTTATTTTCAATCAAAAACTGCACAGCGCTATCTGCCGCTATCTTTACAAATTTTCTATTTCTCTTAATGTATTTTAGCACTTTTTCATCCTCTAGGCTTGGGCCAGCCCCTATCACAATGACATTCTTGCCCTTGATCTTGCGCTGTAGAATCTTGGGATCACGTGCCTTCTTCTTTATCATTTCCGATAGAATTTTTGCAGCTTCCTGATCCTTTTCAGTACTGTATCCAAAATCTGCACGGATTCCCTGATAGTATGGGAACCAGTCCGCGAATTTCATTTTTATACAAGAGAGCATGCGTAGGAGTTACTATTAATATTATCTTCTGAAAACCGAGGCTTACGAAGCCTAGCAAAAAAGAGAGAGACATCCATAGAATTCCATAATGATAATAAAAATAATAATAATTAATAATACCGCCAGACAGAGGACAAAAGTAGAGCAGAGCACACAATGGAGCCAAAAATCCAATCAACAACTTGGAATCCTGAAATCATAGAAAATGCAATCCTCAAGAAATGGGAGGAGGAGGAAGACATTTACCGTTTTGCAATTGATGATGAAAGCAGGCCAGCCTTTGTAATTGATACTCCTCCTCCTTATCCATCAGGGCGCCCTTGGCATATTGGTGCTGCTGCACACTACGCTCAAATAGACATGATAGCCAGGGTTGCCAGAATGAATGGCAAAAATGTGCTGTTTCCAATTGGCATCGACAGAAATGGTCTGCCTGTTGAGATCTATACTGAAAAAAAGTACAAGGTGCGCATGCGCCAAATGGATAGACAAAAGTTCCTTGATCTTTGTAAAGTCGCCCTTGACGACTTGGAAGCAGAAATGATTCAGATAATGAAAAGGATGGGATTGTCAGGAAATTTCAAGGAATACTACCGAACAGACTCTGATGAATATCGTGCGCTAACGCAGGCAACATTCATCGAACTGTGGAAGCGAGGACTTGTATACCTTGCCAATAGACCCAACAATTATTGCCCAGATTGTGGAACCACTATAGCAGACGCAGAGATTGTTTACAACGAGATTCCTACAAAGCTTGTCTACATGAAGTTCAAGGTAACAGGGAAGAAAGAGGGGAAGGAGGAGAAGAAGAAGAATAATAATAATGATAATACAACAGACGATACGCTCATTATTGTTGCCTCAACAAGGCCAGAACTGCTCTTTGCATGCCAAGCAGTCATAGTAAACCCAGAAGATGACCGCTACAAGCACCTACAAGGTTCTCGTGCCATTTTGCCATTGTTTAATAGAGAAGTCCCAATACTGCCACACCATTCCGCCAAGCCGGAATTTGGCTCCGGCGCTGTGATGGTGTGCAGCTATGGAGACCAAAACGATGTTCATCTCTTCCGTGAGTTGGGCCTTAAGGAAATAGTTGCACTAAATGAGAATGGATTTACAACAGGAGCGGCAGGACAACAGTATGCGGGCCTTCGTGTAAACCAAGCAAGAAGCAAGATTATAGAAGACCTGAAGAATGCCGGCTTGATGGAAAAGGAGGAAAGCATCATGCACAGGACACCTCTTTGTGAGCGAAGCAGAACACCAATAGAGATCATTTCACTGTATGACTATTACGTAAAGCAGATTGAATTTGTGCCACAATTAAAGGAGCTTGCGTTTAAGTTGAAATTCTACCCTGACATGCATCGCCAGATCTTGCTCAAGTGGCTTGACTCAATCAACATCGACTGGCCGGTATCAAGGCGCCGATTCTATGGAACTGAAATCCCGATTTGGTATTGCAATGCCTGCAAGGCTCCAAACCTGCCACCCTCCGATGGCAAATACTACCGTCCTTGGAAGGACAAACCACCTTTTGAAAAATGCGAAAAGTGCGATAGTGTAGGTTCTGGGTTCACTGGTGAAGATAGAACATTTGATACATGGATGGATTCAAGCATTACCCCGCTTTATGTGACCAAGTTTGGCAAGGACAACAAGAAGAAGATGTTTGATTATGCTTACCCAACTGCAATTCGTCCCCAGGCAAAAGACATTATTCGGACTTGGCTCCACTACACCATGTTGCGATGCGTTCAGCTGACAGGTAAGATACCTTGGCACGAAGCATGGATAATGGGTTATGGCGTTGATGAAAAAGGGGAAAAGATGAGCAAAAGCAAAGGAAATGTTATTGATCCTTTCCCAGTGATACAAAAGTACGGAGCTGACTCATTTCGCTTCTGGTCTGCAAGCGAGGCTAACCTTGGCTATGACTTTCGCTGTTCAGAGCAGAGAATCGCAGGCGCACAAAAGTTTCTCTCAAAGCTGTGGAATGTCGGCCGGTTTCTGTCGGCATTTGAAGTAATAGATGAAAGACAGGCGCCACAATATCTAGAGCCCTCAGACAGGTGGATACTGGCAGAGCTTGCGCGAGTTGTCAAAGAGTGCAGGCGTGGCTACAGTGAGTATAACTTTTTCATTCCCGCAAACTCCATTAGAGACTTTACATGGAATCTCTTTGCTGCCCATTATATCGAAATGGTCAAAGGACGCGCATATACCTCAAATACCAACGACGATGACAATAACAAAAATGATGGGAAGGAACAGGGCAAGAAGTCTGCACTCTATACATTACACAGATGCTTTTCTACAATCCTGTCACTGATGACCCCAGTCATACCATTTATCGTAGAGGAGCTTTGGACAAAGATGTACTCAAGTGAAACCACCACCACCATCTACAGACAAGCAGTCTTCAGAAAAGAAGAGGGATTGAAAGAGGTGGTAGAACAAAAAGATGCTGAAATGACAAAATACACCAAGGCTATAATTGACTTTAATTCTATGGTATGGAATAAAAAGAAAGAGACAATCTCAAAAGAAACAGGTAAACCACTCTCGCTCAAAGATCCAATAGATATTCCTGTGCCACCGGAGCTAGAGCAGTTTGAGCAAGACCTCAAAGCAATGCACAACTTGACTGCAAGATAGTATGAAAGCTGTTGCTTTTTTTGAACACGGGCCTGTAGACGTACTGCATTACCATGAGGGTTTTCCAGATCCTGTTGCAGACAAGAACGAAGTAATAATTGATATCAAATACTGTGGCATAAATCACCTCGACATTTGGACCCGACAGGGAATAGGAGCTGCGGCAGGTAGAAAGATCAGGCTGCCTCATATCTGCGGATGCGATATTGTTGGAACTACTACTGCTGTCAAGGGGCAAAGAGTAATGATCTACCCTGGTGTTTCCTGCGGTAAGTGCCGGTATTGCACAGGTAGCAGTAATAATAGAATAACAACAGGCAGCGGAGTAGGAAGAAGAAGAAGAAAAAACAGTAACAATGGTAACAACAAGCGTGAGAACCTCTGCAGTCAGTTTGCAATCATCGGAGGCTTTAGTGATTATAATGGAGGGTATGCCGAACGCGTAGTGGTCCCAGAAAAAAATGTCATAAGGTTACCAACTGCACTAACGGATGAGGCTGCAGCCACCCTTGCAGTTTCGTACCTTACGGCTTGGAATATGCTGCAAACAAATGGTGCCAGTAGAAGGACAAAGATCCTTGTCCATGGCGCCTCAAGTGGGGTAGGAATGGCAACTATCCAGCTTGCGAAGGCACTTGGTGCAACAGTGATAACAACGGTGTCTGGCAATTCGAAGTATGATTTTGCGAAAAGGCTGGGTGCCCATTATATCATCGATAGAACACTGCAAGACATTGCTGATGAGGTAAAGAAAATTGTTCCCACTGGAGTTGACATTGTAATTGATCATGTGGGAGCGGCAACTTGGGCTACTAGCATTGCAGCTCTTAGACAAGGTGGCAGAATGGCAGTCTGTGGCATGACATCAGGAAACGAAGCGACTATACCTGTTCGAATGTTTTACACTAAGCAAATAGTCATGGTCGGATCTCTCTTAGGCACACGAGCGCAGCTACAGGAGTTGATAAATTTCGTGGTAAGAAAAAAGATCCAACCTATCATAGATTCTGTTTTCCCACTTCGGCACGCAAAAGAAGCGCAAAAGAAGATGGAGGCAGGCATGCATGCTGGCAAGATTTTACTCAAGTTATAGAGACGACTTGCCGTTTAGTAGGTCAAGCGTATCGTCTGCAATGTCTATTGCTGTATGTGAGTCGACGTTTGGCTCAAGTGTGACCAGGAGTGTCTTGTCTGCCATGTAAAACGTAAGTATGGACATTTTTTCGCGCTCTACATAAGCGAACCTTGCACCTCCCATAGATGCATCAAAGCGCTCCCTCATTGACTTGCGTAATGCAGTCTGCGTGAGGAACAATTCTTCATCAGTCTCGCTCACTACGGAGTCGATACCTTTGCGCATGCCGCCTGCAATCAGTGTACCGGTACTGTCAATCACGCCAGCATATCTTATGCCGTCGTTCAACATAAACACCTCCTTACAGAGCTTGTTAAGATCCATGGTTTTCTTTTAGAAAACTGTGTTTATTGAATTTTTAGTAAAGCCATATGATAGACAATTTTGACACTAGTTCAATGATTTTT
>DATMWK010000010.1:0-26430 GCA_035562555.1 Nitrososphaera sp.
CTTTCAATATACACACATAGAAGGTGCAACAGCGGTACAAGAAGAAAATGGTACTACCACTAGCAGCACTAGTGATTCAACAGTTAGAAGGACAGTAGACGCAAGAGCACTGAGGAGTCTAGTGGCAGATGGTCTTGAGCATGTGCAACAGTTGAACACTACAATGAGCCAGAGCCAAGTAGATAATGCAGCATATACTGAGCTGAACCATATCCAGCGTGCATTTGAAAACATACAAGGAAATTTAACAGGAGTAACTCCAACAGTTGAAGCGGTAGAGTAACTACCTTTTCTTTTTATTTTCACAGAAATTTTTAGGACAATTACGGTTCTTACAAGGATAAAATCTACAATCACAATAATGGTATGCTGCTTTGCTGCTTTCTGCTTACTAAATACAATATCACCTTTAAAATCTCAATCTCTGTAACTAGCCTTTGTGTGTCTTCTATATAGTCAGCTTCTTGCTTTTGGAATATAGAAGGAATAGAATAGAAGCTGCACAAAAATGCTGTCAAAAAAGGAATGAATGAATTAACGGTTAGTTAGCTGGTTGTTGTGTTCATTGGAGAAGAAGGGCTTTCTTCCATAGTAGTAGCAGGTGGTAATGGTATGCCACTCTGCCATTCCCATAACGTAAGCAAGCCGGTTTGGTTTGCATAGAATTCATCAATACCTGTAAGTATCAAACCATTAAGTGGTGCTAGCCTGTCTGTCGAGTTAGTGTGGAACGCTGCTATTACAATGCCCTTGCCTTCACCAGGAGCTGCAGGATTGAGCTGTACAATTTCATACACTGTAGCATTTACAGTCTCACCATTTTCTGTCCTAATAGTCTCCTTTGCATAACCAGATGGTGTCGTAGATGAGATAAGGGCTGTACCATTGTGGGTGGTATTGATGGTCTGTGTAGTGTTAGGAAGAGTTAGCATTCCATTTCCAGAGAATGTTGAGATAGCATGTGTCTGGTTTATTCGAGTTATGTTTCCTGGTAGTGAGCGTTCTTGGTAGATAGGTTGCGGTGACAACTCTACTCCTGATGAGGACGCTGGCATTGTTGTTTCTGCTTCTGTCGTTGTTATGGCTGCTGATGGAGTAATCATCATCATACTTGATGTAGCTATTATTATTGCCACGGTTAAGATAGTCGCTGAGGCTGATGCTATGCGGCAGTTGTTATTATCCCCGTTATGGTAATACGTCATTTCACTTTTAAGCAGGAAAACTATGGATAAAAGGACTCCCTTGACAGAGAGAGACATAGGAAAAGTGAAAACAGAGAACGAACATTAGTTGCTCCGAGAAGCAAATTATTATCAATTTTCAGCGGTCTTATTGTTCTTAACAAAATAACTGTCTAAGGTAGTCGGCACTTGTTCCTTTTCTTGCTGTTTTTGTTCTTCTTTTTTCTTTGATGAATTATACGTTTACAGATTACAAGCAAGATGATATAGAGCCCACCTGCACAGGGCTTATGTTTCGAAATAACGGGACAGTTATCCTCAAATGAAAAAAATTATAACTAGTTTACCGTTGTCAGCAAATTAGAGAGCAAGCTGAAATGTAAAATTTAGGAAGGTCCCACATTTCATCAAAAACTTCTTTTCACCCGACTTGTCCAAAGCATTACGAAATGGCTTCCATTCTTCTTCTTTTTCCATTGCAAGTGCAATTCGAAATGAAGGGTGCTCACATTGACCATATTAAGTTCCTCTTGTTCTTCCTCCTCGTCTAGTGTTGCAATCCTGTTCAGATGTTGCAATGATAACGTTTTATCCCTCAAAATTTCGGGTGCAACGCCCTTTGCTTGCATTAACTGCTGCAACAAGACTTACGTCACTTCGAAGGAATTGATCATTTCTTCTACGATCGGCAAATAGGTAGAATATCTGGTCTTTTCTGACGAATATATAATAGTATAAAGTTCATTCTCTTTTATCGCAAAAATTTGCATGAATTCTAAACCGTCTTGTGTGTGGCTGGCCACAAGCTTATACGCTGGAATACTATTATTAGTTAAATTAGTCAAAGATAACTCATTAACTTTAAGATCTGGGTCTTCTTCTAGATAAGAAGTAAGAGCTGCACTCGTGTAATTACCCAAGGCCGTATTATTGGAGATGGTATCAATTACAAAAAGGACATTTTCACGAAAGATATCGGTATCATTTTCCAGCGGAGAGTTAAATCTTAGGGATAACGAAGAATTTGAAGTGCTTTGAATTAGTATCTCCCACCCATCAGGATATTGTATTCTAATTGTATGAACAGGACTTTCATATACTAGAACGCTATCGTTCGAAAGAAATTGAACTGAACCCTCTGTTGTGGTGGCATCGTTATCATTTCCTTCTATTTGTATGCGTCCTCTGAGAATCTCGTTTTGGATTTCTTCAGGGGATAGTTGCTGTTGTGGGGATGGTGGTGACAGTTGTGCATATACAGTTGCCGACATCGTTAAACTTCCTGTGGCTATTACTGCGAAAGCAATAAGCACTATCGCTAACGCTGTATTTACCTTAATATCCTCCACGAAACCAAGAAGATATAGCTAGTTCTTATCCTTTTTGCGAAAAGAGATAGGGAAAAAATAATGAGGAACAGAGAAAAGAAGAGAGATTTTTTGTTAATTGTCTTCTACTGCTATTGCTGCTAGATTGCTGAATACGTCGATGCATTAAAACATATCTGTCAGCATTTGCATAGAATTCAGATTCGTGCAAAACAGTTCCTATTACTATGATACAAAAGCTTAAACATATCTATATGCGATGTCAATAAGTGCGTGAGTCTCTAATAGCTGTTTAGAGACCACACGCTTGATCGCATCCTCGTCAGCTGGTCTCTTGCTTGAGATCAGCTGGCGAGTTTCTGGGTCGGTAAGCATGCGTCACTATTATACGTTTCATAACCCGATACATCGATGCGCCAATTATTGGGATAATCCACCATTTTTCACGTCTAACCTATTGCTGCTGTATGTTGTTGTGGGATACACGGGGATAATACGTCATTTTGCTACTACAATAATGTGTTTTTGATCTGCTGCTTAAGTTTGTCCAGTGCATACTACTACAGATAATGATGTTGATTCCTTCAAAAAATTATGTTTCTATTTAAAGCTATAACAAAATCTGCTAGAGGTAAAAGACACATATTAGAGCTCTCTAGTGAAAGCCGCAGCTGTTCACCGACTACTATCATCCATCCCTTGATACCAAATGCAATACAACTTTTAGCATTTCAATTTCTGTAACTAACCTCTTTGTGTGTCTTCAATATGCAAAGCTTGTTCCTTTTGCTGTCAAAAGTAACGTATCTATCTGGGGTAACCCGATAGAGATAGGTATGACTGACGGCAAACATTACTCTAACATTTATCTAGATACTGCAGCATCAACGCCAGTTGCAGATGAAGTGATTGCGGAAATGTTGCCATATCTAAAAGAACGGTATGGCAACCCGTCCTCTATGCATAAGTTTGGTAGAGAAACAGTTAGAGCGATACATCTTGCAAGAAAAAGGGTTGCAGAGATGATAGCGGCGTCATCCCACCGCGAGATCATATTCACATCCGGCGGAACTGAGGCAAATAACCTTGCTCTCAAGGGTACAGCTATACAGGTCAAAAGCAAAATGCCCAAAAAGAATAGGATAATTACAAGTAGCATAGAACATGATGCGGTACTTGAGCCATGCAAAGATCTAGAAGGTAGTGGCTTTGTCACTATGCATCTGCCAGTGACAGGAGATGGACTTATTAGACCATCTGAACTGAAAAATATGATTTCAGATAATGTGGCACTTGTAAGCATCATGTATGCAAATAACGAAGTCGGCACTATCCAGCCAATAAAAGAGCTTGTCGAAATTACGCATCAGGCTGGAGCAGTTTTTCATACTGATGCAGTACAGGCTGCAGGAAAACTACCCTTAAATGTCAAGAGCCTTGGAGTAGATATGATGTCCCTTTCATCTCACAAGATAAATGGACCTAAAGGCGTAGGGGCGCTTTACATAAGCTCCAACCTAAAAATATTGCCGATAATTCATGGCGGAGGACAAGAGTGGTATCTGAGGTCAGGTACAGAGAATGTACCTGGTATTGTAGGTTTTGGCAAGGCCTGCGAGCTTGCTAACAAAAGGATGATGCATTACCAAGAGCATGTGGCTGGCCTGCGCAATTATGTAGTTGAGCGCATACTAAAGGAAATACCCCACTCGCGACTGAATGGTCTGCGCACTGAAAGGATCGCAAATAACGCACACTTCACATTCTTTGGAGTGAATGGAGAAGATCTGATAATCAAACTTGATGAAAATGGCATTGCTGCCTCCACCGGATCTGCATGCTCAGTCAGGAAGCAAAAACCGTCGCATGTGCTAAGGGCAATGGGATTTTCATATGAAGAAATTACCGGCTCGCTTCGGCTAAGCTTTGGGATGCACAATACAAAAGATGAAGTCGATAGGGCAATTGATGTTCTATCGAATGTTATAAAGGAGCTTCGTGAGCTTTCACCGTTTGAGAGCAAGTACGCGGGTTGAAAAGAGTCAGAGCAATAACATATTTCGCAGAATTTTATCAAAGATTCCCCGCTGCTGCCTTGAAACATTTTTTGCCAAAATAATAATAATAGTAGGTTTTGGAATAGCTCTCGCATTATTTTATTTTTTTATAAATAATTGACTTAATTGTATGCATAAGTTCAGTCTGAGTTTCCATATCTTTCTTTCTCATATAGTGGTACAATTCTTCCGTGGATGCTATTCGCTCTACTTCTAATCTTCTCCCGTTATCATCTAAACCTGTCATAGAGCATAGAGAAATTTCTCTACTAAAAAGACATCGACGAGTGTTGGAAGTTGAGCCTCATTACGAAAGTCTGGCCACATGGTATTATTAATTATTACACTATGTGGCATAGACTCCATTGAAACTCAGATGTGTTGATATTGAAATTTTTAGAAACCATTATTAGTAAAAATTGAGTAATTGACCCTTTAGTTAGCAATACTTTATACGTTTATTAACCCCTAACCTTATGATCTAATTGAATTTTCAATGAGAAGAATTGACGATTTAGATATCAAAATCTTAAGTGAGCTTGCAAAAGACGCAAGTATATCTGTTCCAAAACTCTCTAAGAAAATCAACGTCAATTCATCGGTAGTTTATAGCAGAATAAAGCGCTTAGTCAAAGGAGGCCTTATAAAGAGATTTACAATTATCATAAATGATGAGGCACTTGGCTTTAGTGTCAAGGCGCTCACTGGCATTAATATGGATTCCAAATTAAGAGATAATGTGCTCAATGAGCTGTTTAGAATCTCAGAAGTAAGAGAAGTGGCTGAAGTCACTGGTAGATTCGACATCTTGGTGACGATGAATGCACACTCACTTGACGAAATGCATCAATTAATTTCGGAAAAGATTGGACGCATTGAGGGAGTGCAAAAGACAGAGACATTCATTGAAATGCGCAAGACAACCCGCGAGCTGGCATACCCGACATCGATTGCAAAGTAGAAAAAGTTTGAAGATATAAATAACTAGTAATTTCACTTTACTCTCGACGTCGAGCAATTGACAATACATCGCCAGATAACAGTTGGCAGCAAGCTCAAGGACTATTACGAGCTTACAAAGCCCAAGATCTGGTATCTGCTGGTTTTCACGGCATTTGGAGCAGCGTTCACGGCTTCGTTTCTATTTGACATACCTATAACTCTGGTAACGTTGATACTTTTGCTAGGTGGGGTAGCCGCTGGCTCTGCAGCTGCTGATACTCTCACCGGATACAACGACCGCGACATTGACGCAATAATGGAGCGCACCAAGAACCGGCCAATACCATCGGGACGGATATCTCCAAGGAATGCTCTAATCTTTGGCCTGGTATTGGCAGCAATTTCGCTCATCTGCGCTTGGTTTATCAATATCTGGGCATTTGGCCTCATGGCCTTTGGCCTCTTTGACAACATCCTCATCTACAGCAAATGGCTAAAGCGAAGAAGCCAATCAAACATAATACTAGGTGGCTTTTCAGGCGGCGCTCCAGCGCTTATAGGATATATTGCTGTAACGACTCAAAACATTGAGATAGGCCTTGTGATGGCCGGACTTGTTTTCCTCTGGATTCCAACGCATATATGGAGCCTTGCATTGCACGTCAAAAAGGACTATACCAGAGCTGGTGTGCCAATGCTTCCAGTTGTGTCATCAGAAAAGGTCTCAGTCAGAGTCATTGCTGGCACTACATTGATGATGGTGGTGTTCAGTGTACTTCCCTTCTTTTTCAACCACTTTGGGATAATCTATTTAGTTACTGCAATTGCTTTTGGTATAGCCATGATCGCATTGTCTGTCTGGCTGCTGGTCAAGCCGAGTGAGAAAGCTTCATGGACTGTGTTCAAGTTTTCAAGCCCTTATCTGACCGCCCTTTTTATCGCCTTCATGGTTGATGCCTTTTTCAAGTAACTTTTCACATTCATACAGTATTCTTGCAATGACGACATGCGCTTCAAGTGCAATGTTGCTGATAGAATATGTAGGACCTAGGGATGTTGTGACGTTTTCTGAAAAGTGACCCCTTGCAAAGCCGCCTACCACAAGGCTAGAACAGTCTGCGCTTTTAGCATTCTCCGCAACCTTTTGCGCATTACTTTGGACGCCAACAGTTGATAGCCCAATGACCATATCCGGCTTGATTATATCAACCAGATCTGCAAATGTGCCATCGGACAATTCCATCAGAATAATCCCTTCATTGCTTTTGATTAGATTGTCTCTAAATAGGCTCACCATCAACCTTTCAAAACGAAAGTATGATTTAGGTATACGCAGATTGTCTGCAATGGTGATTATCTTGTCATTTATTGTATGAACATAGACCCTTAGCATCATATTCATAAAAAGAGGCGTCGATAGAGCTTCCATTAGTGCAAAATGGACAATATCTGGTCTGCCACGCTTCCAGCTATTTGGGAGCCGCTTCATTGCGGTGTGATGATAGCTCCTATCAAGCAAAATTTCTGATGATTTCTGCTGGAGCCTGCGGGAATGATTCCTTACCGCAGCGTGGCCGGCAATCTCATCTGGGATAGTCTCAAGGGCTGCCTCGGCAATGATAAGTGTTATCGTACTGGTTGGTGCAGGTTGTAGCCTATATTAAGGAGCCCCTCCAGCGTGTTTTGTAAATATTTCTGCTCTTCTGGTGTACACTAGTTTTTGCATTTCTTTTATGGATAGTTCAAGCTCAATGTCTGCTTCATTTCTATCGTGGGTGCTGACTAAAATCTCCCCTGGGCCAAATTTCACCCTGCCGATCTCTATTGGTACCGTCATATGAAGGACCTCCGCAAGAAGATCAAATATGGCAGGATATGTTGCATTATTTTGGTATATGTAGGTAGTTGTTCCGTCGCTGGATAATGTATCTTTTTCTAGCGGAAGAAAAAAGGAAGCAGCTGATATTGAATCAATGATCCTTACAGCTAACTGAGCAAGCTCCACCCGATTACTTTCATTGGCATTATCTTGTTGTTTTAGCTGTGCATATTTTTTCGCCAGCTCCTCTAGTTCATCGAGCTTTGCCAACAAAAGAAATAGTTTTTTAAATTAAATAACAGTTATCAAGCCTTATCAACCAGGCCTATATACTTTATTTTAAAAAGTATTGAACAGGAAGAAGCGGAAAGTTAAGCAAATAGCAAGAGAGCATATTGAACTACTTGTAGAATGTGCCCTGCATGAGAAGGATGGTTATATTGCCGAGAAACAGGCTCGCCAAGCCAAAAAGATAGCAATGCATCAACGTATACGCCTGCCCTATGAGATAAGACAGCTTTACTGCAAAAGGTGCAAGGCCTTTATAATACCAGGTCGGAGCGCTCGAGTAAGGGTCGGCAGGGCCAAAACAAGGGCTGTGAGGATTACCTGTCTAAAGTGTGATCATACTTATCGCAAAATCTTGCTACGGAATAAGGATTTATAAGGGCTAAGGAAATTTCCGAACTACTATATGGCCAAGGTTTATGATGTTCCTGCTGACAAGCTGATAGCTAAACTGGCTGATCAGCTAAAGAAGGACAAAAAAATAGATCCCCCGACTTGGTCGCAATTTGTCAAGACAGGCTCCCATGTACAAAGAATTCCGCAAAATAAAGATTGGTGGTATGTCAGATGTGCTTCTCTACTTAGAAAGATTTACATTCATGGTCCTCTCGGTATTGCCGACTTGAAAGTTGCGTACGGGGGCAGGAAAAAGAAGATTGGATACAACCTTGCCCACCACCAAGATTCTAGCGGTGCCATCATTCGTAATGCCCTTCATCAACTAGAAGCATCAGGCTACATTGTCAAGGTACAGCATAAGGGCAGAATAATTTCAAGTGAAGGCATGAAAAAGATGGATAGGTTGGCTACTGAAATCCATAAAGAGCTTATCAAGACCATGCCCCAGCTCCAGCGCTACACATAAGAGTATGTCGGTCTCACAACCCTCCCAACCAAATGATGAGGAAATAAGAAAGCGCGAAGCCGAGGCTGCGGCCATGCGCCAGCGGGTCCTGCAGGTGGTACTCGATCCTCAAGCGCGCCAGCGGCTGATGAATATTCGGCTTGTCAAGCCGGATCTTGCACTGACCGTTGAAAATTACCTTATCAGTGCGGCTTCTTCTGGTAGGATCAATCGCCCCCTAACTGATGAGGAATTGAAGCAGTTGTTATTGCGCATCCAGCAGCCAAAGAAAGAATTCAGGTTTGAAAGGCGCTAAAACACTCAGCTAGACTATATATACTCAACAGTTTAGGCATGAGTTAACTATTTAAAGTGTGAAACGTGCTTGCTGCTCTGTGAAGGCAGCAATATTTCGTGAATACAACAAGGATCCGACAAAGATTGTTAAGATTGAAGATCTTGACGTTCCTAAGATAAAGTCTTATGAAGTTTTGATAAAGGTTGAGTCAGCGTCTTACAACTATAACGATCTTTGGGCTATATGGGGAGACCCGGTCAAGACGCCACTTCCACATATTTCAGGAAGCGATATAGGAGGAACAGTAGTTGAAGTTGGCCCTGACGTCCAAAAGATCAAGGTTGGAGATAGAGTAGTTTCGCATTCCAACATGAGCTGCAGAGTATGCTATGAATGCACTTCTGGTAGAGAGTATGACTGCAATGAAAGGACTATCTGGGGATTTCAGACAGGCCCGCTTTGGGGAGGATTTGCTCAATATACACACCTTCCAGAGGTCAATGTAGTCAAGATTGCAGACAATGTTTCGTTTAATGATGCAGCGGCAGTTTCTATGGTAGGCATGACATCATGGCACATGTTAGTTGGCCGCGCCAAGATCAAGCCTGGCCAGCTAGTACTTATCATGGGTGGAGGTTCCGGCGTTGGCATGGTGGGTATCCAGATTGCAAAATTGTACAATTGCACCGTCATTGCCACTGCAGGCAACAAGGACAAGATGGACAAGTGCATGGAGCTTGGAGCTGACTATACGGTCAATCATAGGGAAGCCGACTGGTACAAGAAAGTACGCGAAATAACAAAGAAGATAGGTCAACCTGGTGTCGATGTAGTCTTTGAGCACATTGGCAAATCGGTATTTCCGCAGGAAGTTGCATTGCTCAAGATGGGCGGTACACTTGTTGCGACAGGTGCAACTACAGGATATGACTCAACTATTGACTTGAGGTTCCTGTTCTTTAAGGGAACCAACCTGCTTGGATCTACTCAGGGCACTAAGGCAGAGCTTGAAGATGTAATGTATTGGGTTAGCAAGGGCAAAATCAAACCAGTAATAGCTACCATCTTGCCATTTAGCAACATGGTAGAAGGCCATGTAATGATGGCAAATGCACAGCAATTCGGTAAGATCCTGACGACTCCCCAGAAACTATAAACACCGTCTTTTCTTCTCCTTTTCTTATGTTCCGCAGCCTGATTTTTGTTCCTGGCAATCGCATACGCTTTGTAGAAAAAGCCAAGACACTTGCAGCAGACATAATATGCTTTGATCTAGAAGATTCAGTGCCAGAGAATGAAAAGCATGCGGCACGCGGCATAATAGCAGAAACGTTGCTAGCACGACGACAAGAATACAGTGGCCATGTCTATGTGAGGACGAATTCGCCTGAGTCGGGACTAGTATCTGACGATCTTAAAGCTATTTTGCAAAAGGGAATAGATGGCATAGTAGTTCCAAAGGTCAATGATGCTTGTGAGATGCTCGAGATCAAAAAGCATATTGTCATGCTTGAAAAAGAAAGAAAGACTGGTAAAATCGCATTAATGCCTTCAATTGAAACAGCAAGAGGAGTTGTAAACGCTTACCTGGTTGCAAGCGCCGACGAACGAATAAAGGCCCTTGTTTTTGGAGTCTTTGACTTTCTTTACGATATGCGGCTTGACTATGATGAGCATGACCCTGTGGGATATTCTTATGTGCGTGCAAAGATCCCAGTTGACGCAAGGGCCGCAGGTGTCCATGCAATAGATGCAATATGGCAAAAGATCGATGACATAGATGGCCTTACCAAAGATGCGACAATGGCAAGACGCCTCGGGTATTCTGGTAAGAGCATAATTCATCCCTGTCAGATAGAGCCAGTGCACAAAGTCTTCCGCCCCAGCAAGAATGAAGTCGAGTGGGCAAAAAAGGTGGTGCAAGCACTTGGCCAGGCAATGAAGAAGGGGATTGGAACAGGCGCAGTAAGACTTGAAGGTAAGATGATAGACGCCGTTCACTACAAGCAGGCCAAGGCCATTTTAGATGCAGCAGAGCTATAAATCCATATCACATACGATCCTATTCCTGCATTAGTTACATAGACACGTACAAATCTCTACATATCTTCTTGTTGTGGATGTTGTGCTGTGTATCATGTGCAATCGCACATGAGGAATTTAAGATCCAATAAGACTGCAAAAAATATTAATAATAAGAAACGGAGTATCTTATAGAAACCAATTCATATACTAGTAGTTTATTCTTGAAGGATTAATACAAATAGAGTGTCTTCTTCAATTAGAATTGGCACGAAAAAGGAGCAGTAAATCAATAAGGAACAAAGGACAGAAGAAAACAAGAAGAGCGAAGAATAGCCGCAGGGGAGCTACTAAACGATTAACACTTGAAGAGAAACTGGCACAATATTTCAATGAGGCACTATCTTTTGAAAATGCAGCAGTTTCAAGGCTGCAATCAAGAATAAAAGAAATACAGTTGGAGGATGCGAGGCAGCAGCTTCAACAACATTTAGAGGTGACAAGAGAGCAGCAAAATAGACTAAAGCAACTAATCACAAATCTCGGGGCAAGACCAACCAACGATTCTGGACAACTACCTATTCTTGAACCTCCAAGAACTCTTGCCAATACATTAAAAAAATCAATGACTTCTGCGGAACAGCAAATAAAGTCATCAAAGGAAGACCTAGTAATAGAGAATGCAGAAGTTACGATGTATGATACATTGCTTCAAATGGCACAATTAATGAACGCTGGAGATGCTGTGCCTGTATTAACCCAAAACTTAGCAGAGGAAAGAGCTATGGCTGACTGGATAAGGGCTAATACACCTGCTATGATAACTCAACTCTATCCAGAAATACAGTCTTCTATTGTCCTACCCGAGGGGGAAGAAGGACGAGAGGTGGTCTCTGAAGGAGCTGTGATAGGTACCTCTGCGACGGAAAGAAATGAGAGTATGGGCGCTACTGCAACTGAGGCTTAATCTACATTTCATTATATACTCTCCCTCTATTATTACAGCAAAGCAATATACTTGCACGAAATTATCACCTCGTATATTATTTTCTCTAAAGAGTGTGTTACAGAATCGCGGACCTAACACTTATCACAAAGACATTACTGTGGTCGGCCTGAAGCAAAAATAACTCTCTTCATTACTATAATTCCGATGTAGTATGGAATATTGTATACTGCAGCAAGCGCTGCAACTTGCGAGCCAAAGAACTGAAATGCAAACACCGCAACAAGTACATTGTTGACATAACTTGTGGCGATAAGGCCTCTGCCCTTTTCTCTTGGGGGCTACCTGCTGCTCCTGCATATCCTACCAGGCAGTAAGCAGCATAGCATAGGAATGCTGTTGCCACAGTTTGGAGCAGGAACATTTGTTCTGAATAAAAAAATCCTGCGAACTTGGCAAACATACCCCAGTTTATGAGTATAATGAAAACGAGAGATAGAGGGAACGAATTCTTGTCTAAAAATTTTGAACCTGCCGGAAAATACTTCTTGGTAAGCCAGCCAGCTGTCAGCGGTGTGAACAGTGCAATAGAAAGCAAGAACATCATATGCAGCAAAGGTATTTCAAACTGCGAGCGAATAAATGCATAGACAATAGTCGGCAACACAAATGGAACTGCAACTGAGGTGATAATTATCATGCCTATTACAAGCGGAAGCTGGCCGCCTATTAGATTTACAACAAATGGCGCGCCAAGGCCTGTAGAGATGCCCGAAAGGAGCAGGATTGGTAGAGCGAAAGGCTCGTAAATAACATATGCAAGAGCATACATCCCTGCAGGCAATGCAACTAGCTTGATAATTGACAGAATGGCAAGCTGTCTTGGTTTTTAAACACCGCGACAAGGTCAGATGGATTGAGTCTTAACAAGTTTAGAAACAATAGGGCACCAAGCCACACAAGGATATATGGCTCTATCATACTACCAGCTGCAGGTAACAGGACGCCTGCAGACATAGATGAAACTATGTCTGCAACTAGAAAGATGTCATCTTGGAGCAAGCGCTTTCAGCTGTTGTATCATTTCCTGTACGTAGTCAAATCCCTGCTGCCAAAATTCTTCTCTTGAAATGTCAATGCCTGCTTCCATCAGGAGCTCCTCTGGCTTCCTTGATCCGCCTGCAGACAATATCTTGAAATACTTGGGAACAAAAGACGATCTGCCTTCAAGCTTGTACTGCCTGTAAAGAGAAAGAACAAGTAAGTTACCGAACGAATAAGCGTAGGTGTAAAAAGGTGTGTGGTAAAAATGAGGGATATATGCCCATTCCCATTCAAAATCAGGAGATATTGTTATCGAGTTGCCAAATTGCTCCTTGAGGTTGTCCATGTATATTTTTGCGACTGCATCAATGGTAGCATTGTTTTCGCCTATCGCTTCGTGTGCGTTAATTTCAAAAAGCGTAAAATATGCTTGACGGATTATTGTCGCATAAAGGTTATCTATTTGCTCTGCTAGTAAAATTCTCCGCTCCTTTTTCGACATCTTTTCTGCTAGCTTTTCGTTAAGCAGCATCTCGGCAAACACGGAGGCAGTTTCTGCAAGCGGGAGTGGCGCATGGAAGACCGATAGTGGCATGTCTGAGGCAAGCATGCTGTGTATTGCATGGCCAAACTCGTGGGCAAGGGTCGATACATCCCTTGAAAGTCCATCAAAGTTTAGGAGTACGTAGGGTGTCAGCTTCGGGATCACAGTATAGCAAAATGCACCGCCGCGCTTTGCTTTCCTTATTTCAGAATCAACATGATGCTCCACAAACACTCGCTCGGCCAGCCTGCGGAACTGTGGGTCAAAGTCCTCAAAGCTAACGAGCACGGTCTCTACTGCCTTGCCATAGGTGAACTTCTTGTTATCAGATGATTTACTTGATATAGGCGCATAGAGGTGATATCTGTGCAGTTTTTTCATTCCTAGCATCTTGGCTTTTTCTACAAAATAATCATGAAATAGGGATACGTTGTTTCTACATGCTGCCAGTAATGCCTCCACCGTTGCATCGTCAAGATTGTTGGCTATATTACGTACAGAGATTGGAGATCTATATCCGCGCATAGCAATTGCCTCATCTCGCCATTGCATGACAGTGTTCTGGTAAATCTCGCCCAGCATGCCGCTGTTCTTTTTATAGACCTGCAACAACGATTTATAGGCAGCTTCTCTTCTATTGCCATATGGGCTTCTGACTAGCGACACTAGCTTTTCCTTGTTGTCAAATTTTTTCTCTATTGTTTTTCTGCCATGTCTAAGCTTCATAGTAAATTCAAAACCACTTGTCATCTTATCATAAATCTTGATGAGTGCTCGGATGCCAGTAACTTCAAGAGTGTTAATTATCTTTTCTTCTGGCTCGCTGAGCGAATACTTGGCGACCAGTCGCTTATGACGGAGATGTTCTTGATATGCAGTCGGAATAGCGTTTATTAGCCTGTTTGCATTTTGGTCGTCGATCTGCTTTTTGAACCACAAATCAAAAAATAACATTCTGTTGCTGATTTCTGATGCCAATTTCTCCATCTTGATGACTAATGCAGACGCCTCGTTTGAAGATGTATCGGCGTAGTAGCTCATGTATGCATGGCCGCTTGCAATTGACACTTTTTCAGAGATGCTTTCAAGCATGTGAATGAGGCGTTCAAACTCTTCTGACGAAATATCAGGGCGCAGGAGCTGTCGGTTCCCTTCAAATTGTACAACCTGCTCTTCAATTGATCTCAAAAATCGGGAAAACTCTTCACTAGAAGGATCTTTGACGAGATCACTTATGTCCCACCGGCCTAACTTCATATTGGCATAGCTACTAGTCATTATGAGTTACAGACACTTACGATCTTGCCGTCACATAAGTATCTTGTTGAGCCTAAGGTAAAAAATTGCAGTCAAAAACAGCTATATGGGCTCATGCTGTGAGTGGAGCTTACTTTGCATTCTTGGAGCAAATTTGGACGAGAGGCTGAATATGTAGTAGCTCTTTACTTAAAGTCTTTGGGGTGGAATGTCGCTCTGTCAAGAGGAAGCAGGGGGCCGGCCGATATTATCGCTACATGTAGCAATGCATATTGGTTCATTCAAGTAAAATCAAGCGCTGGCGTGCCGCGGATCAAAGGTTATGAAATAAAAAGGCTCAAGGAGATAGCTGCATGTAAGGGGGGTCTGCCTGTAGTTTGTACCTTGCAGCCCTTCTACAGTGGATTTAGTACCGGTAACTATTCGATACTATTCTATATGCTTGACAACTGGCAGGCTCTTGATCCTGTAAGTGCATTGGAGAATTTGCCTTAATAGCAGAAGAAGGACCGGGAACAAGGAATATTGTAGATGTTGTAGATGCAGGAACAATAGAGGTAATAGAGCAAGCAAATGGCGAGAATCGAGTATGATGACAAAGGATCTACTACAATACGCATAATGCGCCGTATAGAAATATAATATATACTATCGATAGAGATAGTTTATGGCCAAATCATAAAAGCAGCATCGTTTGCAGCTGAGCTGTGCTGTAACTCATGGTTCTAAAAGAACTGGAAAGCTGTTAGTGCTTCCCATTCGTGCAAACGCAACCATCGCAAAAGCTAATCTTGCCATGTTACTCTAGTGTTTGCGGTTACAAATGTAAACTGTGTTGTCTGTTCTACTATGTGGCATCAAGGAACTGATAATTAATCCTTGAGAGCTTTTAGCTTTAAAGAATATAGGGGCTCAATACTTCAAGTTTTTAAGCACAATCAATATACTAGTTGTTTTCTTCTGAATTAACAAAAACTGAATATGATGTAACATCAAACATCTCTTCGCCATTCTTAACCCCCGCAAACAGAGTATAGGTGCCATCCTTGTCTACTGTATCTGCGAGGTCAAACACGACATTAACAGAATCTCTCTGCACAGTCCATCTATCAGCTTCGATCAAATTGTAGCCCTGCAGGGATTCATAGTAATAGCCTGGCGGTAGCGGCTTAACTACCACTGCCACAAGTTCGCCTGCAGAATAGGACAGTAAGTCCTTGTTCCGCTCATATGCTGCACGACTAGGCATTTCATCATAATATATGGCAACATGGTCAAGCTGTCCATCCGAAAGTGTGCCTGAGATCTCAATCTGGCTATCCTCCACGTCTATGTCCAGGCCATAGTTGTTCTCGAAATTCTGGACTAATGCAAGGTAGTATTGGTCATATACTATGCCTATGCTTACGTGAGTATGATGTGGATCTAGGATGTTGCTCCTGTGACCGTCATTACAGCACTCTTTGTCATTGTCCATCATCTCATCTTGCAGCTGGTCAATAGTGGATAGTGGTTCTATCTTTTCACATTTCACCAGAATATTCGTGATACATTGCTCATACTGCTCTGGAGTAAAACCAGCAATGGCAACATTTTGTTGCACATTGCCTTCTCCATCATATTGGGTGTAAGTCATATAGGGCTTTTCCCCATTTGTTGTCCAGTGAGATATCTGTCTAGTTCTGAAAACATCCTCTGCATGTATCTGTGCGGCCTGGTTGGAGCTCAGCTTAACTGGAAGCAAGCCTAAGTCGCTCCTATCTTCGTTTATTCTGTCAAGTACATGCTGCACAAGCTCTTCACGGGGTACAGTACTGGGCTGCTCGGTCGACGGCTGCAGGATTGTGATTGCAGGGTTATCTTTATGCTGGATTACAAAGTCGGCAAGAGTAGGGAGAAGCAAGATTATGCCTGCAAGAGCAATTATTGCAACCACTATGCCTGTAGCTACTTTGCGAGTGGTGACACTTTTCTTCTTAGGAGGTGTTTTATCCGCAGAAACTAGCCTGTTAAGGACGCCACACTGTGGGCAGGCCGACACCCATGAGATGTACCTGTAGCCACATATTATACAGTCTATATACGAATCTGTCGTCTGCTAATTACCATCTTAATTTGCGTCGAATACTATGTAAATATTTTGCACAAGTCATCCTGCAGATACAAAAAAACTAAATATCGACAGTTGCATTAAAAGAGCTCCCCGAACTCCTCAACAATTTTCCTGGCAGTTAATACTACAATAGCAGCAGCTATTCTACACGATATCTCGATAGCATGACTGGCATCAAAACGACATAGTGCAGACGGTAATATAATGGATGAAGATATATCGTATATGAGTGGTGGAATCAGATGTATTTCGCCTACTTATTTTTGTAATTAGGAGGAAGTGATCCTTATAGCCTAGATATTTCAGACTTTGGGTTATAGATAAGCGCTAGGACCTGTTCACGAACCTCTTTCTTTTCTATTACTCCGCGATGTGCTATAGTTGTAATTGAACTGTCGTTTCGAACGCCGCGCATTTTCATGCAAAGGTGTTCGCCCTCTGCTATGACAAGTGCACCCTTTACTTCCATCCGTATAAGCTCATCGGCTATTTGCTTTGTAAGCCGCTCTTGTATCTGAAGCCGACGAGAATACTTTTCAACCAGCCTTACCAGTTTCGATACACCAAATACCCTGCCGGATGGAATATACGCGACATGTATCTTTCCAAAGAATGGCAACATGTGATGTTCGCACATACTGTAGAACTGTATATCCTTTGCAATGACAGCCTCTGTCTCTTCTGAAAAGCTGACATCCAACTGGGCATCCATCCTATAACCTCCAAATATCTCTTCATACATGTCAGCTATCCTGTTTGGAGTGCCTGCGAGACCTTCCCTGTCAGGGTTCTCACCAAGCTCTATCAATAACTGTCTGACAAGTTTGGCAACCTTTTTTTTGTTAATATTTTTCTTGTCTGCTGTCATTTTTTCTTTTTACCTGGCTCCTATAATCTTGTGTAGTTGTGGTACAATGCGCACCTGATCGTATATGGGGTAAACGGCATCGTAAAAGCCAAAAAGCACATCCAATGTTGGCTCGTCAACTCTATAACTTGGCTGTATTATAAATCCTGCTAGCTCGGACGGCTTGACAATTCTGAAGACTTCACATACTATATCTTTGAATTCTTTAAGGCTTGACGAATTTGTTACTACCACTTTGATATAGGTAGTTTTGCAGCTGCTGACTGCCTGCCTTAGACACTCAAGTTCATTCTTTAGCAGGCTGCTGTACTGCTTTTCATTTACTATCTCGGAATCTCTTAGCTTGAGCTCAACCTTACATATGTCAATGTACGGTAAGACCTTGGAAAACCTCAAAGCGTCATAGCAAGACGACTCCAGGTATGCCCTCAGGCCTTTTTGCCTGACGAATTTTGCTAGTTCTAGGACTGCTTCGTGCTGGACCAGCGGCTCACCACCAGTGAAATTAACCTTGTAGGTGTTTGGCTGAAGGCCCTTTGAAATAATCTCTTTTACCTCATCGATAGAACAATCAATTCCACTGTCCATCGGGAGTGCATAGGGTGTGTCGCACCAGTGGCACTTAAATGGACAGCCTGCCAGCCTCACAAACATCGTCTTGGTGCCAAAAAGTATACCCTCTCCTTCAATGCTTGTGAATATTTCACTTATCTTTGTTGTTATTGTGCCCGGCCCAGTTTTCTGTTGCATATTGTGTCTTGTCCTCTATTTGTGCATTGGTAAATGCATTTTTCCTATTTATACACGATTCGCACCTGCCGCAATGCAAATAATCTTTATCCACTTTAACGCCATCAGAGTAACAGCTCCATGTGTGGAATATCTTGTCGCCCAAAATCTTGTAGCCTGTCCTAGCCAAAGTAGATTTATCAAGTCCCATGAGGGCCGGTGACAGTATCATTATTTGCTGCCGCAAACCAGACAGGATGCTGTCTGACTCAGCTGTGTTAAGAGCTTCCGTTATTGCGCTGACAAAGGCCGGTCTGCAGTCAGGATAATGCAGAATATCATCAGTGTGTGCGCCATAGGCAACAACCTTAGCATTGATGCTTAAAGCCCATGCAGCCGCTATTGTCAGAAATACTGCATTACGGATAGGAACGACTAAGCTCTGTGAAAATCCCTGTAAGAGCTCTTGTCTGATGTCTGTCAAGGCATTGCTCTTGTTATAGAGCGATTTCATAAAGCCTATGTCTGCTACCTTGTGGTCTTTTGCATTTAGCACCTTGGCAAAGTAGCGCGAACGCTCAATTTCACGTTCTGCTCGCTGGCCGTATGCAAATGTCAATAAATACAAATCATAGCCATCATTTTCTGAAAGAGAAGCAGCATAGCATACTGAGTCAAGCCCTCCACTTACAATGCACACTGCACCAGGCCGGGAATTAATAGTGGTGGTGGTAGGCAACGCGATCAGATTTGAGCTTGCGACTATTAAACAATGGCAGTATATCTTTCAATGATCGTCCTGTGCTGAGGGTACATCTTAATAAGCTCATTCCTTTCAGCAAGCTCCCAGTCATTATAATCAAAGCCAGGTGATACGGTGCAGCCAAGCAGACAGTATGATTTCTTATCGTTGAGTGAAGCAGCGAACCATGTGTTTGCCTTTATAACAACTTGAGGTGCTTCACCCCTGCTCTTTCCCATTTTGATCCTGGATAATTTTCGATTATGGATTGCATACAGCGTTAGTGAACCTCCTGTGTAGTGGTGCCACAATTCATCTGATTTAACTCTGTGAAGAGCTGAAAATTGGTCGCCAACTAGCATGTAGTAAATCGCTGTTGAAATGTACCGGGGCTTGTCATATCCTACAATGTTTACTACTGTATCTGCAGCGTATGTCTGTTTGAAGTAGCCACCTTCTGGGTGCTTCTTAAGCTTCAGCCTCTTGATCAGGTTGACTGCATCCTCCTTATTCAATATACTAATTATTATGATGTTTGCATTTTATTAGATTTCGAAAGAAGACATTAATGGCCGGATGAGCCAAGTGTAGCTGCTACCACATGATAATAGGCTTGATTGGCAAGGCCAATGTGGGTAAATCCACTTTCTTTAATGCAGCCACTGACCTTGCTGCTACTGTAGCAAACTATCCATTCACAACGATCGAGCCCAATGTAGGTGTAGCTTATGCTCGAACAAAATGTGTCTGTCGAGAGTTTGGTGTACAGGATAACCCAGTCCACTCAGTATGCATAGACGGCAACAGGTTCATCCCTGTTAAGCTGGTAGATGTAGCAGGCCTTGTGCCAGGGGCACATGCAGGCAAGGGACTTGGTAACAAGTTCCTTGATGATGCAAGGCAGGCCGACGCTCTCATACATATCATAGATGCTTCTGGTTCAACAGACAACAACGGCAGACCGGTTCCAGCTGGAAGCGGTGATCCAATATTTGATATCCAGTTTGTAGAAGAGGAACTTGATCTATGGCTGGAATCGATCATTGGAAGAGACTGGGGCAAGACTGCAAGGGAAGCCGAGAGTCAAGGTCAAAAGCTGGAACAGCTTCTTGCTAAGCGCTTATCGGGTCTTGCAATAAACGAGCAGACAATCACAAATGCAGTCCAAGCATCAGGCTTAGCTTCAAAAAAGCCTGTAGCATGGACTGAAAATGACATACTCCAATTTTGCAAAGTGCTACGCACAAGAGCAAAGCCATTTGTGATAGCAGCCAATAAGGCTGACTTGCCAGCGGCAGATAATAATATCGAGAAGATGAAAGCTGATGGCCTCGAGCCGGTTCCCTGTGCCTCAGAAGCCGAAGCGCTATTGAGAAAGGCGTCCAAAAAAGGCATTCTACATTACCTGCCTGGCGATACTTCATTTGATGTCAAGCCCGAGGTGGTGTTAAGTGCCCCGCAACTAAAGGCGCTTGACATAGTTAAGACATTTATGCAAAAATATGGTTCTACGGGAGTTCAAGAAGCTATCAACATTGCATGTTTTAAGCTGCTCCGCATGGTGGCGGTATATCCTGTGGAAGACGAATTTAAACTCACAGACAAGAAGGGGAATATTCTGCCTGATGTCTGGCTTCTGCCTGAAGGCTCAACGGCCAAGAATCTCGCAGAAGCAATACACTCCGATCTAGCAAAGGGTTTTCTATATGCAGTTGACGCAAGGACAAAACAGAGGATCGCTGCCACCCATCAGCTGAAAAATGGTGACGTGATTAAGATAGCGTCAGCTACAAGCAGGGGATGACATAATAACAATGCTGTGCCTTGGGATTGAAAGTACTGCGCATACATTTGGTTGCTCCGTAGTTGACTCAAGAGGTAAGATGCTCTCTGATATCCGTAGTGTCTACAAGGCACCGGAGGGAAGCGGTATACATCCACGCGAAGCATCGCGGCACCACGTAGAAGTGTCGCCAGATATTCTAAGAAATGCTCTAAAGTCAGCTAATGTCACAATGAAGGATATCGACATTATCGGGTACTCCGCCGGACCGGGTCTTGGGCCCTGTTTGCGCGTTGGTGCGGTAATCTCAAGGACAGTTGCAGGATTTTACAAAAAGCCGCTTGTACCTGTCAACCATGCCCTTGGTCATATTGAGCTTGGAACTATGCTCACAGGCGCTTCCGACCCGCTTGTGCTGCTAGTGTCAGGTGGCCATACAATGATACTTGCATTTTCCCATAGTCACTGGCGCGTCTTTGGCGAGACACTTGACATCACAGTCGGACAATTGCTCGACCAATTCGGTAGGGCTCTTGGCTTTGCCTCCCCTTGTGGCAATAAGATCGAACAATTGGCAAGCCAGTCGGCTGGAAATTACATACAGCTACCGTACATCATTAAAGGAAATGATGTCTCATTATCAGGCCTGCTGACTGCAGCAGTCAAGCTTGCTTCATGCAATGCTCCGTTGACAGAGACATGCTACTCACTGCAGGAAACAGCATTTGCAATGTTGGCAGAGGCTGTCGAGCGGGCTCTTTCCTTCACTAGCAAGAAAGAAATGATGATTGTGGGTGGGGTAGCAGCAAATAAGAGGCTTGCTCAGATGCTTGATAGCGTATGCAGCAGACAAGATGCTAAATTATTTGTCTGCCCAATCAAGTACGCCGGCGACAACGGTGCTCAGATCGCATGGACTGCATTGCAGGAGTACCTGGCTACAAAAATGAATGTTCAAGTAGAAGAGTCGACTGTGCAGCAGTCGTGGCGACTTGACACTGTGCATGTCAGCTGGCGCCGCTAGTAATCTGCTTTATCTGGCGCTCCCACTTGCCATTATTAAATACGCCGAACTTGTAGATCTGGTCTCCTACTACATTTACCACCAGCTTTTTCACAAGGAATCCTTCAGACCTGACAGAAGATATTTTATTAAGTGGTATGTCAAGAACAACTTCAGTCTCCTTTTTTGAAAGAGTTGCTATTCTGCCTTGTGTCCTTTGAAATACTAACCTATGGTCAGTCAGCAAGAGTATACCGCTTCTCAGCCTGTCCTCGGAGCAGTCTTCATCAAGGAGTATTTTTTCGCCCGGTGTTGGTTCAAAACTCACCACATTTTTATCTTGAAAGCAGAGCATATATTACTATTGCAGTCATTGCTGATAAAAAGGGGAGCAGAAGCCGACATCTATATTGTAGAGTGGAATAGCAAGAAGGCGATTTCCAAAGTGCGCTCACCCAAGTCTTACCGCCATCCAGAGCTAGACTCTGCAATCAGAAAGCATAGGACTATACATGAAGCAACTATCATGTCTGCCGCAAAGTCCGCAGGCATCATGACTCCATTTGTACATTTCGTTGACCCTGGCAAGGCTGAAATAATAATGGAGTTTATTGAAGGGCAGAATATCCGAGACATGCTAACACCAGACATATGCTACCAGATAGGTCGTTGTGCCGCACTGCTACACACAAGCAAAATTATCCACGGCGACCTGACGACTTCAAATTTTGTGATGAACAAAAGGCTTGCTCTCCTAGACTTTGGTCTTTCGTACTATTCAGAGCGCATCGAAGACATGGCAACCGATATCAGACTTATAAAAGAAGTATTTACCAGTGCACACATAGCAGTCAGAAAAGCCTTTCCTCGCTTTGTAGAAGGTTATGCTAGTGTTGTCGGCAGAAAAAGGATGGATAAAATTTTAGTACATGTCAGGAAGATAGAGCAGCGCGGAAGATATGCAAGGATGACTTAGATTATGGAAAACATAACCTTTGCAAGCACAAACCAAAATAAGTTCTTTGAAGTTCAATCAATACTCTCGACCCGAAACATCTCCGTCGACTTTTCGCAAATCCACCTTGTTGAAATCCAATCAGACATTCTCGAGGAGATAGTAACGGAAAAGGTAAAAACTGCATTTGCAAAAATAGGAAGGCAGGTCATGGTCGAAGACGACGGCCTCTTTATCAACAGCCTTGGCGGCTTTCCAGGCCCATATTCGTCATTCGTATACAGAACCATCGGAAATGACGGTATACTAAAATTGCTTACTGGTTCCGCCAAGCGGTCAGCGTACTTCCGCTCACTGATTGCTTTCTATAATGGAATAACGTTGTCAATATCCAACGGAAGAGTTGACGGCAGGATATCTGACAGGGTAACTGAGGGCGGTTGGGGCTACGATCCTATATTTGTCCCCGATGGCACCGACCTCACATTCGCGGAGCTAAAGAAAAGCAAGAATGAATATTCTCATCGAAGAAGAGCACTTGAAAAATTTACCCTGTGGTATCTAAAGCTTTGACACTTAAAGCATGTATCCCTTAATCCATCTATCCACATAGCGCATCTCATTCTGTAGTACCACTACCCTTGAAACCTCACTTTCATCCATTACCTTGAATGAAGGCATCTTGGCACACAGCTCTGCTGCAAAGTTCCTTATTTCGTGCATTTCCAGCATATGGTCTCGCTGTAGTCTCTGTGTCGACATGCCAATATGCATATAAGATTTCAGCTCAATAAAGTGGGGGTTACCCTGCACCATCATATTTGCAAATTCTCTAACAAACTTGCAGCTCTCGTTGTATCCTTTTATCAGAGTCATCCGAAGTACAGTTCTGGTGTTGAGGGTTGCAAGTAATTTAAGGCTCTCCCACCAGCGCTCCCATGCATTGCGATGACGTGGACGGTTTATCTGATAGAACATTTTTTTGTTTGAAGCGTTAGTCGATAAGTAAATCTGAGTGGGCAGTGCATCTTCTACAGCTAACCTCTTTAGCATATCTGGCTCTTGCCCATTTGTCACCAGAAAAATCGACTTAGTTGCCTTGAGCGATCTTAAGTATTTTATCAGCTGCGGCAGCTTAGGGTACATTGTAGGTTCGCCTGATAGTGAAATTGCATAATGGGCTGGCAGCAGCGATTCATCAAGCTTTTTCTTATTATTCTTAGGGTCGCCATAAAAGCCATTTATCAGCTTTTTCCGCTCAGCCATCAATTGTTCAACGATAATATCTGGCTCGTCGACAAGCTCTTCTGGCATCTGCAGCGTATCGTAAAACTCTGTTGGGCGCCAGCAGTAAATGCACCTGTTTTCGCAGTTCATCGCGGTTGGGGTCATCTCCATGCATTGGTGAGTAGAGATGCCGTAGAACTTGTGTTTATAGCAGTTGCCTTCTTCTGCAAACGACTTTTTTGTCCAGTGGCATAGCTCCACTGAAGAGTGGTTATAGACTCCGTATTTAGCCTTCTGCAATCTTGCTTTTAGCTGTGGTGTGATCTGGATCAAGTTGTTGTGTATTGAGTGTGAAACGTGCTCATCTGAGCAACTCATGCTGGCTGTGGTAATGGCTCGTAGATCAGATTTAAATTTTTCACTCTGCAGACTGGTAGCCGTGGCTGTAGATACAGAGAGAATAATGAAAGTAGGGCTTGAACTTGCCGGCTGGAAGAAAATGCCAGCAGACAGCGGCGTGCACGTAAAAGGTAAGAACATAAACAAAGTGCTGGTCGGAATAGACATAGGAACCGCGGAGCTGATGCTTGCAAAGCAGCTTGAGTGTGATGCAGTCATTGCTCACCATCCCATTGGTGCTACCGCAGTGAATTTTTACAAGGTGTTTGATAGGCACATCGACTACATGGTAGGGCATGGTGTTCCAAAAAAAATTGCAAGAGAGGCCGTTGAGAAGCTCAAGGAGCGAATTGAGACACGTAACCATGCTAATATTTATAGTAACGTTGTTGGAGCTGCCAAGGCGCTTGCCATGCCGCTTGTCAATATCCATCAGCCATGTGATGAATACATGCGGCAGGTTATATTGCACGCCATCAAGGCCGGCGGGACAGACTATGTATCAGATATTGTGAAATCCATTAGTAAGATCCCCGAATTCCGCCATGCCGCAACCCAAGTACAAGTAAGATTTGGGAATCAAAACAACAGAGCAGGTCATTGGGCTTTGGTGGTGGCCGCAGGCACTAATGGTGGTTTTAATATTGCTAAGGCATACTTTCAGCATGGTGTTTCTACAGTCATCTATCTGCATATAGATTATGGCGAACTGATGAAAATGAGGGAAGAAAAGCTGGAGGGCAACCTTGTAGTAATGGGACACTTGGCGGGTGACTCAATAGGCCTCAATGGCCTTGCAGAGCATCTTGAGAACCTAGGTATTGAAACTGTCAGAGTCGGTATCCTTCCAAATAGATAATGATGGTCGAACGATTATATACTGTAGTTGTTGCAAATTTGCTGGCTAGTTGGCCTTCGTAGTATAGCCTGGTTAGTATAGGCGGCTGTGGTCGAATTTTCAACTTCTGGCAGAGACCGCTTGAGGAGGGTTCAAATCCCTCCGAAGGCCCCATCTTGCGATGACGACGACGATGACACCTTTCGGTAAGGCTTTTCAAGTAATAAAAAGAAGGAAGGAAAGAGCTTTACATCCTTTGGCCGATATTGAACCTGCCGTGTCTTGCAGTTGTTATGATGATTCCGACAATTGCAGCAGCCAGCACGATTATAGCTATTGTGCTAAATTCTGGAATTACGGAAGTACCTATAACATCTATTGATTCAGAGCCTGCTGGGAAGCCAATTAACAGGGTTCTAGTATCTTGTGCTGGCTCAATTTCTCCAGGTTGCTCATACTCTGCGTTATCAATAAATGCTGCAAAATCCGCGTCTGATCCTTCGACTGTTTTAGAGTCAATTACCTCTCTTGGTAGTCTGACAGCAAGCGTTCCATTACTCATTGAGTTAATTGTAACTCCAAGCGTTTGGTTCTCGCCATTAATTGTCATATTCT
The DNA here is from genome assembly GCA_035562555.1 of Nitrososphaera sp. Lineage (GTDB taxonomy): Archaea > Thermoproteota > Nitrososphaeria > Nitrososphaerales > Nitrososphaeraceae > Nitrososphaera. Next base: position 25,846 of record DATMWK010000010.1, read on the forward strand.
CTACCGAGCCACCAGTGATCATGTACTGTATGGGATGCGTTTGGCCACCTACTGCAAGATCGAATGTTGTCCATTCTTCTCCTCCTCCTGTTGCGTTAATAGCAGGAACTTCTGCCTCCTCAGTCGTAGCACCACCACCTGTTGCGTTAGTCGTAGCATAGATGGTTCCAATCGGTACAACTAATGCAAGTGATGCCAATAATATTCCTATTAGTGTATATGCTTTATAGTCCATTTTCCTTCATGCACTCTATCACGCTATAATTGCGTCACTATTTATCCTTTTTGTGCGGAAACTCTAACACTTGGTTCATTTTCAAACAAGCTCAATAACGTATTGCCTCAATTTTTTCAAAAGGAAACTGATCTGGCTACAAGTGCGAATACTTATATATGCTCACTATTCATTAGGTTTGACTTTGATGTTTTTTTTAACAGAAAATCTATTTTTCTATTTGGAGGCATGTTCTGTTGTCTGAAAAAAAGGTAGTCAAGATAACGAACCACATTTACCAGCCAAAGCACGAAATTCTGCCCAAAGATCAGGCAGAAGAAATTCTAAAAAAGTATAACTCCAAACCAAGC
>DATMWK010000011.1:0-36791 GCA_035562555.1 Nitrososphaera sp.
GTTGAAGAAGTGGGTCAGAAATATCCCAACAGCACAGTAGAGGAGTGCATTGGTTTTTTCCATGGGATGCAGAGACACTACAAAAAGATCACGATCTGGAGTCAAGGCATAGACAGCCTGTGGCTTAATGCAGTAGTAGCAAGGGCAAAAGAGCTTGCCGGCGTGGAGTTTGTGACACTTGTTTCAGGAGGTATAATGTACCTACTCTAGATGTTATACAGATTAAGTGAAGCAATAGGTGATTGAATAATATAGTTGTGTTCACAGATATACGATGTGACAACTGTTCTTATGCAATAAGATATTTTAGAGAGTAAGGACAGATTGGTATTTCATATACAACAGTAGCAGAGCATCTATTTTCCAAATCTTTTGATCGCCTCTTTAGTTGGATCATACAAACAGGGATAATCTCTCTGACCTTAACCTCAAATAATACCTGTGTAATTATATATTTAGATATGAAAGAAGTAGAAGAAAAGATAAGGAGCTGCCCTATCTGTGGGTGCACAGAGCACAGGCTCATTGGGTGCGGCAAGCATTGGAGAAAACATAAAGAAGGGCCAGATGGCAGATGCATACCTCGCCATCATTTTAGTTCATAGAGCGCGACTGAAAGTTTGAATGCCAGCTTGTCGTCAGTTGCAATCGCAATTGGGATTACATATTTTTGAGTCTCTTCTTTATATCTTGTCACCTTCTCCTTGAAACTCTCTCCCTTCATGCTTCGGATATCATCCAGTCGCTCTGCCAGTTTGATGTATCGAGTATCCTTGGACGCTTTCGTCATGCGGGCAAAGTATTCTTCTGAGGCCTTTTCTCTGGCCCATGAATCAATAGTGCTCAATGTAGAATATACCCGGTCTCCAAACTCTTTCAGATCGTCATCAGGTAGCCGCGCATCATGCAATAATGCAGCGCATGCAAGATCAGTATCATGTATCTTGAGCTCTTCGGCCAAAATGAGTGCAACTCTCAGAGAATGACCAAGATAGTGTTCAAATTTATTCACAGAATGTTGACCCTTATGGGCCTTAGTTGCAAGGCCAAATGCTCTTGTTATCTGGACAACGTCGTCAGGATTATCATCAAATGACCTGAGCAGCCTAGTGAACCCAGCTTTAAGATCTGAATTCATAAATGTTAGGCCTAGACTTAAACCCCTAAATGTAACTTTGCCTGTCCCCTATTGTTCAAACCCAAGTATCGGAATCCCTCCAAAAAGATCGCTAGCCTGAGTCGCGTTTCCAAATCCTACAGCGAGTATGCCGTTTTGGATCATTGTCGTGACAGGAACATCTTGCAATACAGCCGTACTGTTTGAGGCAACATCTATTGTACCTGCCAGCACTAGATTGTCATTTATCTGATTAATGGAACGCAGTTCGAGCCCGCTCATGTTATACTCTATAGGGGCAGTACCGTTTGAGGGTTTGTAGATAAAATTGGCGACGAATCCTGACGTGCTATTTAAAGACCAGTTGCCAAAGAGAACGGCTTCTACTTCACCATTTGTAAGGTTGAGACGAGAGCTTGCAATCTTGCCTGATGATTGCCTATCTATTTGAAGATTATCGTTGCCTGTCCTGCTTACTATCCTGTTTGAAGAAGAAACGCTCTCACCGCTACTGCTTTCGCTAGTCATAACTGAGCTACTGGTAGAGCTCGACGACTGGGATTGGCCTGATGATGACTGCTGGGTTACTGTGTTGTCATTATCGCTTGAACGCTGCTCGCTTACTATAGACGAGTGCTGAGTGGTTATCGAGGCTGCCGCCATGCTGTTATTGATTCCATAACCAACAATAACGAAGGCAGCACTGGCAAGTAATGCAATGACAATATAAACAATCAGAATCATGTAGGGATTAAACGATTAAGGCTTATAAAGATTATATATATAGCACACCGGTTTTATTTATTACAATTCAGGTATAGAAAATTAAATTGAATGGCAAATTATATAGATTTATGTCTATAGCTGTTGAGCTGCAGGTATTAGATCTAGGCAAACTTCAATGGTTGTAACTATCAGCTTGATCTTGTATTGATCAATTTTTCTGATTTCCTGCTCGATTAAATATTGCATTCGGAATATACACATCAAAAGCTTTTAGATTGCATATAGTTGTATCAAAAACATCATTATCTAGTGGGAAGTTGAACCTGCCTATATTGTATTTGCCTGTTAGGAGAACATCTCTGTTCTGAGAAAAGGTCCACGCATACGCGTCACTGCCAATGCCTACTGAACTACTTGCATACCACCACATCTTGCGGTAGAGTATCATTCTTAGCGGGTCCGGTATATCTGCTCGTCAAAAATATGCGATCAATATCAGATTCACTAACTCACTTGTCAATATGATCTTTATTTGCATTAAGCGTCTTCCTGGTAAGTAGTCAGTACATATATGTACCTAATCATGATCAGCCGACCAACCTTAAGTAGGCAATCTTGTGTATAATTTGAATGACAGAACCAGAGTATCCGCCGCTCAAGTAGCCAATGGCTACGATTGGCAAACCGGTATCGATGTATATGTTGTTTATTTCTGTTACAATATCCTAATGTTTTGTACATGTCTGAAACAGATCCTAGTAACGCCTTCACAACATTCATTGCAGTAATACCGCTAACAATTACTAACAAGACTTAATTTCTATAATTTTCATATAACATCGTTACAACTCCTTCCTCAAGGAAAGGAAAATATCAAAGAGGGACAGTTAAAAGTAATGAGATTCCATATAGAAGGACAACCCAAAAACCGACGCTTGGATATAGAGCATTTTATATATATTTTGTTATATGGAGTTTGTGTCCCTATTGTCGTCAGTTGGTGTGAACTCGCTATTGTCAACCCCAGTTGATCCTATCGTTTCCTGTTCCCCTAGAGCAGGAGTAGACAATGTCACTTCTTCAGATGCAATCTCGGTGAATGCCGCAGGACTAGATACTGTTTCAACACGTGTAGCCTTTGGCCGAGGCGCTGCTTTTCTCCTAACTGTCTTTTTCTTACTGCCCTTACGAACTTTAGTTGTAGCTTTTTTCTTTATGTTGCCCTTCTTCCTTACCTTTGAGAGATTTGTTTGTTTTCCCTTCTTTTGCTTGCTTTTGGCTTTTGCCATAACCGATAGCATTAACTAACCACTTATTTTTAAGCTTGTTCTTTTAGGCAAGCAAAAGCGAATTGTAATATAGAACAAGATGGAAGGAATTGCAAATATACTTTAGACCATATTGAGTTAATACGGTTTTCTTCCTTATGCAATATAGTACGGTGAATAACCTTCACCATTTCCTACTCTTAGGTCTGAATCGAATAATAGATGCAGTTCTAAACGTAGGGTTTGACCGACCAACCAACTACGTATATATATTTACAATATCTAGACCATTTAATTTTATTAACTCGAAATCTTCCTTCTGGAATTTCCTATTATCATAATTATGTATAATCCCTCTATTAACCGAGCAGTACTAAATCCTTCGAAAATCTCTTTACGACCGGGTGGTATTCTAGAATAAGATATAATAATTGAGTTAACCCACAATTGTCCGTTCTTGACAGACGACAGCAAAGGCTACTACACAGTTCTTGGTGTTTCGGAGAAAGCCAGTTACAAGCAGATTAAATACGCCTATAGACGGCTTGCTCGAAAATATCATCCCGATAGAAACAACTCAGTCTATGCTGAAGAAATGATAAAAAAAATAAACACTGCATTTGAAGTTCTGTCAGATGAGACAAAGAGGGCGCAATATGATAAGATGGAATTTGATGGCTTGGGTAAGATGGAGCCAAAACAAGAACCAGCGCACACAAATTCCAAGAGACGGAAAATGGCAGACGAAAGGGTGATTGCAGATGTTTTCAATGCGCCACACCTACTTGATACTCCAAGAGGCAGATTCCACATAATTGTCGAGCCTTCTCTATGTATGGCGTTTGGCAGCTGCGAAGTTCTTGCACCAAAAGTCTTTGTGGTGGAAAAAAACAAAATGGTCAATCCTAAGGCGAAGGTCGAGTGCGAAACATGTGCCGACTATGAAAGCATATATGCTGCTGCAGCCACCTGCCCGACTAAGGCCATAAGGATCATCGATCGCTACACTGGCGATCAACTCTATCCATAGTAAATTTAAATTGCTCTATGATTGTGCTGTAACCCATGAAGCTTTTCTGTATTGGATGCGGCCCAGGAGACCCAGACCTTCTTACAATACGGGCAGCGGATCTTATAAAAAGCGCAGATACGATATTTGCTCCCACTGCGAGGGAGGGTAAACCTAGCATCGCGCTTTCTGTCGTCGAGAAATATATTGGTAGGTTTACTAAGACAATCAGCCTTGTTTTTCCGATGGTCAAGAATAGGGAATCGCTCACGGATTACTGGAAGAGAAATGCTGAGGAAATTGCAAGTGCAGTCAGAACCGGCAGAAAAGTCATATATCTTACCGTCGGAGACCCGGCGCTCTATAGTACCTGGATATACATCCAGCGCGAATTAAAAAGAACGCATAAGGACATCCAAATTGAAATCGTGCCCGGCGTGACATCCATGTTTGCAATTGCCGCCAAAGCAGGGATAAGCTTGGCAGAAGGGGACGAAACTGTAGCTATCGTACCAGCTTGTTATGATCTGGAAAAAGTCAAGCGCACAGCCACTGCCTGCGATACTGTCATTTTTCTAAAGGACGGACGCTACTTTGACAGTGTAATTGATATGCTCGGGGAGGCAGGATTTCCAGACAGCGCGACTGTTGCAATAGCTCAGAATGTTTCAGATGAAGGCGAGTTGCTCGAGATGAAAAAAATTTCAGAGCTCCGTGGCAAAAAAGGCCCTACTGAGAAGTACTTTTCTATCATGGTGGCAAAGAAAAATGCCAGAGACTAAAACTGTGTATTTTGTGGGCTCAGGCCCTGGCGATCCTGAGCTTATCACGCTCAGAGCAAAAAAGCTGGTAGAAGAAGCAGATACTATTATTTATTCCGGCTCACTTCTTAACCCAAGGATCCTCCAGTACGCCAAGAAAGATGTAGAGCTTTATGATGCTGCAATAATTGACAGAGAAAAGATCTATCAGATCCTGTACAACTCTGCTAAGCAAGGCAAGATTGTTATAAGGTTTCACGATGGTGACCCAGCACTTTTCAGCGCAATTCGGGAGCAGATAGACAAGCTGGAGTCAGAAGGCATAAAGTGCAAGGTTGTGCCAGGCGTAACTGCTTTATTAGGAGCTGCAGCAGATATGAACTTAGAGCTGACGCTGCCAGGAGTAACACAGACTTTGATAATAACAAGGGCAGAGCTTCGCACACCAGTTCCAAAGCGAGAGTCAATAGCCGAGCTCGCCAAACATGGTGCAACAATGGCATTCTATCTAAGTGTGCACCTAATAGAAGAGGTGGTAAATGAACTACTAAAGGGAGGAGAAGGAGTGTATACAGAGAAGACACCAGCTGCTGTAGCCTATCGAGCAACGTGGGAAGACGAAAAAATAATCAAGGGGACACTTGGAGACATTGCAAATAAGACAAAGGAAGCCAAGATAATCAAAACCGCACTAATAATTGTAGGTGAGGCGATTGCCCCAACAAAATATGAATATTCAAAAGTATATGATGCAAAGTTCACCCATGGATACAGAAAAGGGATAGTAAAAGAAAAGAAAGAGTAAAGGGTAAGGCTTTACGGTCTTCTCGCCCACAAGGTTATAACACTTGTGCTAATAGCTGCTCCTGCCACTCCGCTTATGAGTGCAAAGACAACGTTTGCATCTATATGCAGGATGGTTGCTAATGCATGTGCTACTGTTGGCGATGCTAGGAACACTAGAAACCCTATAGCAAACCCTATCGCTCCAAAGATTGCGAGTATTCCGGTTCTTGATACCATTTACATCACTGCTGACTTTCCGTATCTGAGATCCTGAAGCTGCCAGTCGGGGTTGATGGGAACTTGTCATTCATCTTTTGCTCTGCGACTGCTGAAGCTTCCATCATTATCTGATCTATATCGTTGCCAGAACCGACATTCATCTCGATTCCAGAACCGTTGCTCTGCAAAGACTCCATCATGATGCCATTGAGTAAAGTCTGCATGGTGTTGATCTCGCTATCGGCACCTGGCACAAACTTTCCAAGACCGGGCTTTAGGCTCTTTATTGAGGTTATTGCTGGCCCTAGCGCGACCATTACGTCTCCCATATCGTGTATAGTAGATAATCTCATCGAGACCTGCTCAAATGCCATTTTGGCCTGCCCCAACGTGCGTGAGACCTTCCGCACCTCTGCAAGCTCGTTTGAGAGCACCTTTGTAGTATCGGTATCGTGCCGCTGCACGGCATCGACTACTCGCCTAAACAATGATGCATCTCTCTCGTTTAGTTTGGTAACTATGGCGTCTAACTTTGATATTTGCAACTGAAGCTTGTTACCTGCTGTCTCTATTCTAGGTCTGAGGGGACCCTGAGCAGCTAGGGCCTCTTTCAACTTGTCTCCTGCGCTTGCCCTATTTTGATTACTCCAATTCTTATCAAAAGCATTCATGCAAATTCGAGCGAGGATTTGCTATTAATTGCGAGTGTGTAATTCGATAAACCATAAGCTAAACTAATTATCCTCTAGTTTTAGAGACGATCCGCTTATGATGAATAATTCTACAGAATGTCAAAGTGGTAACCTAAAAAGTTCCTTCTGGTTTATTGAGGCCCATGCACCCATGCCTAGCTTGGTGTCCCCACCGCCTGTGCCAGTTATCTGACTCACCACGATCTCCTTTGGAGCTATGGGCGGCCATAACATCGCCACATAATCACCGATGTCACCGGCCTTGTCGAGGGATGCAGGCTGCATATTTTCTCGCAGCAATTTGGCCGCAGCAAGTTTGTTCTTCGTAGGCTCCATCAGCTGATGTTGCCCGTGCACGATGAGGTGAATCTTCCTACTGCTATCAATTTCAAACATACTTTAGTATTACAAGATGCATACAACTATAAGCACGTTAAATAGTTTTTCTCACATGATAGTCATTGACTCTTATATGGCCATGATCTTGCCCGATGACATAGCAGAGCGCATTTTGGGATTTATTTCCGGTAAAGTAAACTTTCCCTTTGTTGGTTCCGATGAGTTAATGTGCATAATGTACCTATTCGGCAGAAACAGCAAGATAGGAGAAGATGAGATTGGGGAAGTCAGCAGCCTTGCGCAGCATACTGCCTCGCAGCTGGGACAGGAGATCGATGTTTACATGAACAGCCCCGCAAACAAGCTTGAAACAGAATATATCAGGAGTAAATACATCAATAGAGAGCTGCAATTAGCTGTTGAAAGAAAACCGCAGGATTTCAAGAAGCGAATAGCAGGCGATCCAGCGATAATATCTGATTGCTTTGCGCATCATGTTGCATACTACAAGCAGGACTACTTTTTGGAGCTGTACGGTCCACTTAGAGATTCTCAGATTACATCAGATATCCGCTCGGCACTGGCTCTTAGGATGGTCATGGTGTGCTACAATAGAAAAGGGGCGCAAGAGACAAGACTGGCGCATCCCCTTATCCCAGTATACGTATGGTTCAAGGATCAGGCAGGTGCAAAGCCGTGATAATATGGAATTTGCGAAAGCTCCTCCTGGGGCATCTGAACAATTGATATCAAATGCCCGTCAGGATCTTGGATTATTGCATGCTTACCAAATGGCTCCTTTTTGGGCTTTTTGTAGAATTTGACCTTTTTCTTTTTCAGGCTGTTAATAACATCGTCAAAATCGCTTATGCTAAACCCCACGAGCATGCCATTGTTCTTTTTGATCCTCTTCCTTTTCGCAGGGTGGAGTGCAAGCACCGTGCCCCGTGTTGAAAACTCTGTCCAATCCTTTGACTCTTGTTTTAGCTCCATACCAAGAATATTGCGATAGAATCTGATTGATCTTTTCATGTTGGAAACAAGCAAGATGACTGCTCCTATCCGGCTAAACATTGCAGTAGTATATTGCATTCACAAATATAAAGTTGAAAATGAGTGTCATATAGTATTATATATATATCTTGATCAGACGTTCAGCAGACTATGTTGCAAAATGATAGAACATCTGCCCCCATCATTAGGTTCTCAGAATTTCTTGGAATAGGGTACTTTGGCGACAAAAAGCAGCGCGTCATAGCTCCTATTTTTGATTTGCACTCCAATGCAGAGCGTGGGTGGAAAAAAGTAATGGTAAGTCAGCAGCAGCAACAGGAGGTTCCTTTATTTCATACAGTATTTGTGGAACACGCTGCAAGATACGAGTTCATCGCCCACCCTATAGAAATGAGCTCTGAAAGGATCAATTACGTGCTTTACCGTTCATCTTCTAGCCTGTCTAGCCTGAACAAATTCAAGAGAGAGTACGGGAACGGAACGGCGTACATTAAATTTGGATGGCATGATCTAACAAAACCCTATAAGTTTGATGTGCTTCCCTACTATGCTGCTGTTGATTTGATAGAGTTCATGAAGGCAGACGACATCAAAACTGGTATGCTAGTCGATCAGATAAGGAAAAGCTAGCATGCAGTCAGGTAATGGGTTCACGGTATACATACAGCCGTTTTTCTAGATTGTGAGAAGGTTTCTACGCTATCCTGAGGCTTCGTATCAAACTCCTTGCTGTCAGTATCGCAATTATCACGACGACCGCTAAAACAATTGGAGAAATTATGCTGGTTCCCAGATCTCTAATACTAGCCCGAGCAGCTTCCACACTTCTAACATTATAGTCATAGTCATTCCTAATTTTCTACTCCGTCAGCTTTAAGCTAACATACAGTCGTTGATCGGACTATTCATGAGGAAAATTACTCCAGACTTTACATTTATCTTGCATCATGCTCAAAAAAATAATATTGACAAACAACCCTGTAGCCGTGTTTGACTCAGGCATTGGCTCCCTCTCGATAATACGAGAGCTAAGGCGCGAGATACCATATGAAGACCTGCTCTACCTTGCAGACAAGGTCCACTTTCCATACGGTACCAAGTCACATGCAGAGCTGCGCGAGACCATTGTAAACACAATAAACTACCTCAAGCGCTACAAACCTAAGCTAGTGGTAGTTGCCTCAAATACTCCATCTGTGCAAGTACTTGATGATGTAAGAAGGACGATAACGGATATCCCGATAATAGGAGTCAGGCCACCCCTCAAAGAAGCTGTCAGACTCACAAAGAAAAAGCATATTGGAATTATGGCCACTGAGGGCATGATAAGGAGTAGGGAGTTTGAGAACCAAATCCGCAGGGAAGTACCGCAACATATCTTGGTAACAAGATTCAATGCCTCACCTATAATTGAGCTTATAGAACATGGAGTGCATCTTGAGAATGAGCGACGAACGTTTAATGTGATCTCACGTGTTCTGGGCGACAGCATGGAAGAAAAGATTGACGTCATTACTCTCTCAAGTACTCACCTTCCGTTTGTAAAACGATATCTCAATTCACTCTTGCCTACAGTTAGGTTTATCGACCCAGCGCAGATAGTAGCCAAGGACATAAGGAAGTTCCTTGCATTTTATCGAATGGCAAAAAAGAGTGGCAGGAGTAATCTGCGGATCTTAGTTTCTGACGGCAAGCGGGAATTCGAGAGATCGGTGCGTGCGCTGGGAGTGAGAGAGCCGATCGAAGAGGTGTTCTTTACATTTTGATTCAAATTAGTAGCACAGTCTAAATATATATGTAAACGAGGAATTAGTACGACAAAAGACAGGCAGCTAAGAGCGAAATGGGATTTCAAACAGATATTGATAGAGGAGGCAGAGCACTGATGGACACCCTTCTCCAGCTCAGTGGCATATACTCTTTTTATGAGAGACATTTAGAGCTAGAAATTATTAAGTATCCGCTGCCAAACCACATTGCAATTGTGCTTGATGGTAACAGGAGGTGGGCCAACATGCATCTGCTTGATACTAGTTGGGGGCACAACCACGGTGCTGACAAGGCAGAAGAACTATTGAACTGGATACATGACGTGGGCATCAAAATCACCACTCTGTATGTGCTATCAACTGAAAATCTTGAGCGTAAGGATGAAGAACTTGAAAACATCTACAGGATCCTTGAAAAGAAGCTGCAAAAGCTCTACAATGACGAGCGGGTGCATAAACGCAGGATGAAGATAAAAGCAATAGGCGACACTAAGCTGCTCCCCCATAACTTGCAGCAAATATTGACAAAGCTTGAAGAATCGACTGCCCATTATGACTCGATGTTTCTCAACATTGCGATAGCATATGGTGGCCAAAAGGAGCTAATCGAGGCTGTTAGAAAGATAGCTCGAATGGCCGAAAAGGGCCTAATTGAAGTTGACGAAATTGATGAAAAGACCATTGAATCATGTCTATACACGTCACACCTACCGCAGCCATCACCTGATCTTATCCTGAGGACGTCTGGCGAAAAAAGATTGAGCGGCTTCTTGATATGGCAAAGCGCCTACAGCGAGCTGATGTTCATGGATGTGTTCTGGCCAGAGTTTCGCAAAATTGACCTTATGCGAGCCATTAGGACATATCAGCAGAGGGTGCGCAGATATGGCAGATAATATATAATATTAACATGCCTCAACGCGAGGCTATTGTTTTTAAACCAAAAGATATAGTAAATTATTCTTCTTCTACTACTACTTCTTCAACTTGCCAGTTGTCATTAACATAGAGACCAATGATTTTTGCAGGGAGTTTCCATAGGGATATCTCCTGTAGAGCCTTTCTGATCTGGAAATAGTGATGGTTCTTGTCTCCAGGGTTGCCTGCACAGTCATAATGTCCAACTACTGCTATGATCCGGGAGTTATGTTTCTCAACAGATATAGCTGCTGAATGTTTTGCAAGTAATGCTTCCGCCTGACGCGATTCATTTGAGAAAATTCCATTGGCACCGGGGAAAGTTATCATATCCACTATGTCAACTGCATAATTTTGCTTGATATAATCAATGACAGGCTGCTGGGTTCTTCCATCAATGCAATTTATAGCAGTTCCAAATTTGTATTGCTTTTTCATATTGATGAGTAATCAATATGAAGCCTTCTTTTGGATATGATATATTGTTTGATAATAATGCTAAATAAGAGATTTAGAAATAGTCCTATAGAGACTCGGAATTATATGATATTGAAGCTAGGAATGAAAGCATTGGAGGTTCATTAAGTACCACACTCTTCACTAATTCTGGATTCTTTGATGCACAGTACAATGTAATAAATGCGCCATACGAAGCTCCAACCAAATGTGCTGGTGCAAGGTCTAGTTTTCTTATTAGCTCAGCCAAATCTTTAGCATTATCCTCAATGGTATTATCTTGAGCAACATTGCCGATCCATTTGTTTGGATAAGCAAACCTTCTACTATATGAGATGGTATGGTATTTGCTTGAAAAAGAGTCTATCTGAAACTGCCAACATCGATAATCATCAGTCCGCCATGAATAATAGTAATTTTTGTTCTAGTTATTTCTCTATATGGTATATCCACTTGCATAACACAGTGGTTTCTTCTAGAGTTCGAACCAGAATTATTTAAGTTTACGAATACTCTACTCAGTATGCGGCTTAAAGTAAGAATTACATGACTCGCCTTGAGAAGAAATCTATCAATGTTGCTGCTGCCGTTATTCTTCTGCTCTTCCTTCTAACGATCATAATACCATATGGGCAGCAGTGGCACCATCTTGGCTTTACTGCCTATGCAGGAGAAGAAGGAGCCTGTATAGATTATGATCAATCAGAAAACACCATTACCATAACCTGCGACGTTTCCTTTAGAGAGGTTGCCAACACCATAAATGATCGAGCGGTACTTGAACAGCTTGGAGATGGCGAATACCTTCTAAAAGCGGGCTTGCAAGTAGATGATGATGCTACTTTCTCCATAGGTCCAAATGACATTACATGGTTGAAAATAACTGGCACAAATGGAATAACGGTTTATGGAGAAATACAGATAACTGGAGTGAAAATAACATCATGGGATACTGAGACTAACTCACCAGTCCTTCAGACAAACACGGGATCAATCCCAAGAGCATTTATTAATTTGAGGGGAAGTGAGGGTGGATTTGTTCATGATTCCGAGATTGCACATTTGGGATATCAGGAATTTGGACGAAGAGGATTTGATCTTCTTGGAGATGGACCATCTCATGACTTGGAGATAAGAGGTAGTGAATTTCATGATATGTGGTTTGCATTTTATTCTAATGGAGCATACAATATTGTAGTTGATGGAAACGAATATCATCATAACATAAAATATGCTTTGGATCCTCATACTGGAACTCATGATATGAAGATTACAAATAACTACCTTCATCACAATCCAATAGGGGCAATATGCTCTCTTGATTGCTCCAATATTCTCATTGAAGGAAATAGAGTAGAGCACAACACAATGGCAGGCATATTCTTCTCAAGAAACATGCATGATTCAATTGCAAGGAATAATTACATCTATGATACTACCACTGGAATAATAGTATCAGAATCGCCAGATAACGAGATTTACAGCAATACAATTGATGGAGCAACAAAAGCAGGAATACGTTTGTCTAATCCTCCCAATCCAGATGATGGCTTTACAGAGGGCAATCATGTCTATAATAATACCATATCTAACTCTGAAGATGGCATTAGAGAGATAAGAAGTGATGGTAATATTATAGAAGATAACAGGTTCTTTGATATAGAATCAGATGATGATGATTAGCTCTTAACAAGAAGTTCTACGTTAATAATAATGATAGGTTAAGATTTTTGAATGTATTTTACAAGTTTTGTCAACAAAAATGTCGACAAACGGGAGAACACAGTATTGGCAGTGCTAGAGGCTTTGTCCGACAACTACTCAAAACGAGCTCATTTCAATACCGTGGTTTACCAGATTGATAAAATGGACTGGGTGGGATTTGAACAGTACGGTTCTCTCTTTTCAATAAATGCCCATTCAGATAGGTAATAAAGAGCAGAACCGAGAAAGTTGGCTGAGGTCGCGGGTTCAAATCCCTCTCCCTGTGCTTATTATGATGGTATTAGCGAATGCTATAAAGCCTATGAGAGCAAAAATTCCCCCCAAACTGGGACTTGAAAGCACAAACTTCAACAACCGACAATCATAAATATTATACCTAATCATCTGTTGAATTAACACAAATAACGGTGATATTGTTATCAAAAGTAACATATCTATCTGGGATAACCTGAGAAAGATAGGTATATTCTGCTTCCGTGAAAGGTCAATAGATCATGTCTTAAGCAGATCCAACCAGGTCGTTGTAGTCATAGACATCATGAATTCCAAGAAGAGTCATACACATATACATAAAATATGGTACTGAACATTAAAGGGATACTGAAGTCATTAAGATGAGAGAGGAAGATATAACAAAAAAGAATTGCTTCCTATACGTTATACACTATGACACAGCCAATATTAAAGATGAACTGCTGAGATTAAAAGATCTTATCGATAAATATAATGGAGATCCCAAACCAGAGAAATGGGAACGTGTAAAAGAATATTCTAAGTCTGAAATGAAACGACTAGAAGAGATAAGAAAATACATACATAGACATTTAGAGATCATTAGATACTTAGTTAAGAATCACAGACTAGATCCGGGTAAATTCGACTATGTCTACATAAAGTACAGTGTGGACTTGTTCTATGACGCTTATTATATGGATCCAGAATATGACCAACCCGGCTTAGCAGATTTGATAAGTGATATTGAGGATCAGATTGGACAATTGGATGCAGCACTCCAATTCCTTGACGGAGAAAAGGCAGCGTAGACGATATAATAGTTCATAGCTATTGCTTTTTTGAAATTCGATCTTAATTAATTTGTAATTCACATAGGAGATAGCACTGTAACGCCTGTGAAGCTAATTGTTGCAGTCATTGCCGTTTTGCCACTTGCCCAGCTGTCTTTAATGGTCTATCAGTCTCGAATAACACCGTTCTTGCGACCAATTTTTGATCAGCAGCTCAACTAGGATGCATCTATCCAACTAATGGCATTTAGGAAGATTGAAGAATTACCGTAGCTTTAAAGAAGATGAAAGTTCAGTAGTCCAAGTTTAAGCAAATCCAATTAACTCATTGATAAATTTGCTCGCGGATCATTAACGACCAATCCAAAATTCAACAGTATATTAAATTCTACCAGAGTGTTTATGCAGCTTTTGTTGTTCTTCCAAATTGACTTGCCACTGTTTTTAAATGAGTTAAGATAGAATAAATATGATATAGATGAGAGACAAAGAATCTATGTGGGTATGTAAACATTGCCAGTTAGTTTTCGCCTTTGATTCACACATTCGAGCACACAAAATACTGACAGGTCATACTAGAATTATCAGATACGAATTACCGTCGACAAATACTGTAAGAGAGTCAGAGCATATTTAATGGTGCGAGAGCAAAGATAGACACATTTGGCAACAAGATCAGCAGAATTTCCAATAAGAGACGAAATGTTTGTATTATTTTCCCCTCATTATACCTAAACTATCTATCTTCTGAGCTTCACAATATAAGCCAACTTGTTTGGCTTGAACTCACATATGATGGCACGATAATTTAAGATCTACGCATAATAGGAAATGGGAGAGCAACTGATGGAATTTTTCAACAAATATGGAATTAGATCATCGAGTAAACAAAGATCATAGGGAGATGATAGCAGCAGGTCTACGCTTGTGCAAGCCTTTTTCTATCATACCCTTGACCTTATTGACATGCTTTGCGGACATCTCTAGCTTTCTTATTACGTCTTTTGGCGGCATTTTTTTGTCAACTAGCAAGTGCAGTATCTGGTCTATTATTTCATAATCCATTCCTATCTCCTCTTCTGCAAGGTGGTTTTTCCAGAGCCTGGGGCTGCTCTTCTTCTGAACTATTGCTGATGGAATACCCAAACATTGTGCAAGAGCTCTCACCTGTGTCTTATACAAGACAGCAATAGGCATAATATCTGCGGCGCCATCTCCAAACTTACTAAAATACCCAATTTGGACTTCACTCTTGTCTGAGGTGCCTGCCACAAGATAGCCATTAATCCCTGCATAGTAATATAGAATGCTCATGCGAATTCTTGCCATCAGGTTTCCTCTTGCCTCCTTGTTCTCTGGTAGGATTTCTTCAAATTTTTGAATTATTGGATGAATGTCAATAATATGATATCTTATCCTAAGCTTCTTAGCTAGGTCTATCGCATGAGCGGTATCTTCTCTTGGAGTGATGTCGCTTGGCATAACAAGGCCGAGTACGTTTGATCGCCCAAGTGCATTTACACTTAGTTTGAGAACTACAGATGAATCAAGACCACCACTCAGTCCTATCACTAGCCCCTTTGCGGTGGTTTTCGAAATATAGGCAGAGATGAACTTCTCTATTTTGTGTGATATTTCCTTGTAATCTTGACCAAGTAGTTCTTCAAGTGTGCTTCGTTTCACAGTGCTATGAATCAGCTTCTTAGAGTATTAATATCCTCTATCAGAGATTTATTCTTGCTATCATATCATACAGATAAGCAATAATGATACTCTAGTTTGGTCAATAGAATTAGATACACGAGATATCACATACAGACAATCTACCTTTGAATATATGATTTAATCAATGAATGGCTATGAAGCGAAAGATATAACAGAGCAATAATGACGTATTTCATTGGATTGATAGTTCAAATAGACTGTAAGTTTGATAGAAAAGCCATATCCATTTTTCCGTGATACGAAAAAATTATCTAACAGTTGTATAAATCACATAAGCAGAGAAATAATTTTGGCTGCTCTTGCGGCACCCTTTATGTCCACTGCATTACTTCTGCATCCGATCTTTTCTTTAATTAGGTACTCAAGTCGAAAAATATCTTCGTACTTGAATCCAAAGCGTGCTGCATTCTGCTCCTGCTCAAAGTGGTTCCTTATTGGTATAAAAATTCCAGGTGTTCCGTATGCCATTGACTCATCTATTGTTGATCTGCCAGCAAGCGATATTACGAGATCAGCAGCGTAGACTAGATCATGCATGTTATTGATAAAACCGAGGTTACGATACTCTTGCGAATCAGGCAGTTTTAACGAAGGACCAGACACAATTATGAGTTCAGAATCTAGTTTGCTTTGAATTTGGCAGTGCACCTCTATTGCCTTTTGAACCAAGTATCTGCCGGCATCGGTTCCGCCGCCGCTAACAAGTATTGTATTTTTCTCAAAACAAAATTGTTTGCGCAGCGTATTGCGGTCGGCACTAGCCCGCCTCACTACAGGGCCTACATAGCAGATGTTGTCCTTGTCATCTCCAATCTCAGGAATGATAACATAGTCGCATCTCTGCATAATATTATGCATGGACTTGTTCATCTTTTTCTCTACTACTGACGCAGGGCCAGCTGTAAAATGACTTTCAGTAATATCGGTTATCAACACGCGCCTTTGATCCTTCTCCTCGGCTACTGCAATCGAGGCAAAGTCCTCATCACTTATTATCAACCCATTGCGGTTTTCCAGAATTTCCTTTGCAATCGTCTTGCACTTCTTGTAATACAGGTAGTATAGTAGGAGCCACTTGAATGCATGCCGAAGCTGTCCAGATTCGACAATGAATTTCTTGGGCTTGTAGACATCGAGTGCCTTGAACCCTTTTCTTGAAAGCAGAATTGATGCGCCTTCACCACTTACAAATAGGATGTCAGTTTTAAGTTCCTCTGCGATGGCAATGTCACGAGTTGCATGACCAAGCCCAATTGGGCTTGTGAAAAAGGTGATCATGGAGAGTATCCAGATATTCCACTGCTACATTACATCGCTATCAGCTTTACATGATCCATCCTTTTGTTTGATTGGAATTTTTTAGTCATGTCCTTTATCTCTACAGCTTCACCTTTTAGTAGGAATATTTCAAGGCATCGGTCTCGATCTATCTTGTTGTGTATATGGGTAGTGATCAGTTTATCATAATCGTGTCGCATCTCTGTCACCTGCTCATCTGATTTTTCATCGTGTATTGCCAAAAGGACTGCAAAGAGCTCTCCATACAAATCTTGCCTGTCCTTTTCTTCGGCCAAAAGATTTCTGATACCGGCTCTTACAATCTCAGATCTGCCAGAAAAGCCAAGTGCTTTCTGCAACTTGTCTATCTCTGTCAAGATATCGCTATTGAGCGAAATACTAACTATCGCCAACGCGTATAATTATTAATAAGTTATTTATAAGGACTTCCATATTTTTTAATAACAAACATATATATCTTTAATAACACTGTGAAAATAGCAGAATGAATCAGAGCAGAGCAGCTCTTGCAGCCATTGCCACATTAATCCCACTTGCGATGATTGCCACCGTATACACTGGCAGGTCAGCTCTACAAGATAGACAAGAACAGGATAAGATTACAGTTGTTGCGTCTTTTTACCCGCTTTACGAATTTGCTTCCAGAGTTATTGGCGACATGGGAGAAGTGTCAAGCCTTGTCCCACCGGGTATAGAACCACACGATTGGGAGCCCACAGTACAAGATGTTTCAAGAGTACGCGCAGCTGATGTGCTCGTCATCAATGGTGCAGGTTTTGAGAGATGGGCAGATGACATGGGAGCCAAAGTTATTGCTAACACTAGTGAAGGGATTGAATTTAATTATAAAGAAGGAAAGAAAGTGGGAGAAGATGATGATGATGATGAGCATGGACACGGAGATGCCACTGGTGGTGGAGGAGTTAATCCTCACATCTGGCTAGACCCAATTCTTGCAAAGCATCAGATAGACAAGATCCGCAATGTGATGGCCAGCTCTGACCCGGCCAACGCAGATTATTACAATCAAAATGCTGATAAATTTATGGCAGAGATTAACTCGCTTGATGCCTTTATCAGGTCAGAGCTTGCCGACTGTGACAAATCAGACTTTATAACATTTCACGATGCATTTATCTACTTTTCAGAAAGATATGGCCTGCGGCAGCACAGCATTCATGGCATTTCGCCGGAAGGTGAAATATTACCGCAGACAATGCAGCAGATGATTGAGCTTGCAAACAAGTTGGACATCAATGTAATTTATTCAGAAGATTTGATTGACAGCAGGCTTGCAGATACAATTGCCAACGAGATCCCCAATGGCAAGGTACTAGTGCTGAGCCCAATTGAAGGTATTGACAAAGAGGAACAGGCAGCAGGCATTGGGTATATTGACAAGATGAAGCAGAACATTGCAAATCTGAAGGAGGGTCTAGAATGCAGATAGTCAAGATCGACAGACTCTCATATGCATATTCTGGCAACTTGGTTCTGGATAACATCTCGTTTACAATTGATGAGGGTGACATACTTGGAATAATAGGCCCAAATGGGGCAGGCAAGACTACGCTTTTCAGCTGTATGCTAGGCCTGCTTGATGACTATACGGGTACAATAAAAATTCTTGGAGAGGACATCAAAAAGAAGAATAGCAAAGTTTTCAAGAGCGTAGGATACATACCGCAAAAGAAAACAATTGAGCAGAACTTTCCCGCAACAGTTGAAGAAATTGTGTCACTTGGAATCACCACTACTGGTAAAGCATCTAAAGAGAAAATAGCTTTGGCACTTGAAACGGCAGGTCTGCTTGTACAAAAAGATCGTAGAGTAGGCGAGCTATCTGGCGGCCAGCAACAGCGCGTATTGATAGCAAAGGCGATGGTGAACAACCCCAAGCTCTTGATACTAGACGAGCCAGTGACAGGTATCGACCTTGAAATGCAAAGCAAGTTTTATTCTCTTTTGAAAAGGCTGAATCAGGAGAACAATATCACCATAATCTGGGCATCGCATGACCTTGATGCAGTTAACAGGTATGCCACCAGCGTGGCATGCATCAATCGCTCAATGTTTTTCCACGGTAAGACATATGAATTCTTTGAAAATCCGGATCTCCTCAAGGCATATTCAGAATCAAGCATGCAGGCTCATATGCACCTACACAACCATACACACAATAGATGAGAGAGATAAATGATTCTTGAAGTTTTGGAATTTGGGTTTATGCAGCGCGCTCTTATTGCTGGCGTTTCAGTGGCTATAACCTCGTCGGTGATCGGGTTGTTTCTTGTACTAAGACGCAATTCACTCTTTGGAGATGCACTTTCTCACGCAGCGTTTGGAGGCATAGCAATAGGGCTTGCTACTAACATTTACCCTCTTTGGACTGGTCTGATGCTTTCTATACTAGGAGCGTTGGGTATCACAAAGTTACGTCAGTCTGCCAAGATACCGGCGGATGCGACTGTCGCGATATTGCTTTCGTCAGGCCTTGCGCTTGGCATACTACTTATAAGCCTATCAGGAGGCTTTACGCTTGATCTGTTTAGCTTTTTGTTTGGAAGTATCATGCTTGTCAGCGTAGAGGACACTCTTGCAATACTGGCAATGACTGGTATAATTCTGTCTATAATCATACTCCTCTATCGGCAACTGATGTACATCACATTTGATGAAGAACAGGCGCGGGTTAGCGGCCTGCCAATTTCAAAGCTAAACTATCTTTTCATAATTCTTGCAAGTGTGGCAGTCATTGTATCGATGAGGCTTGTGGGGATCTTACTTGTCTCGTCACTTTTGGTGATCCCAAATGTCACTGCGCTCTTGTTTAACAAGGGGTTCAGAAAAACGGCTCTCATATCAGTATCAATATCAATATTTTCAGTAGTAACAGGTATCTCAATTTCGTATGCTGCAAATCTGGCGCCTGCAGGAACAATGGTGCTTGTCTCAACTACAGTATTTCTGACTATTCTTGCAGCTAGGTATTATTCAAAAAAGAAGCAGGTAGTCGAAAAATTGGAAGAGGCTAGAAGCTAAAATCGCCGCCGCCAAAGTCGCCACCGAAATCAGCGCCGCCGCCGCTATCAGCGCCGCCGCCGCTATCTGATCCTGTGCCGCCGTCTTCTGCTCCTGCAGATTCGCCTGAATCTGCGGCGGTTCCAGCTCCTTCGCCGCCTACAAGACCACTCTCGGCAGGACTCATTGCCATGCCCAGCATGGACATCATGGACATAAAGAACATGGCATTCATGATACCAGAGAACAACATCATCGGGATCCACATACGGTTATTGTCCATGTAGCCTTGAAGCTGCTGCGTCTGGCCATTGCTTTGCCATTGTTGGACCTGCTGCACTTGCTTCTCTAGTTCCTGCTTTTTGGCGTTGAGCAGTTGAAGCCCAGTGTGGCTGATGGTCAGCTCTACCTTAATTCTTCCAAGGAAGCCTTTCTTTTCAGTGCGAATAACAAGTCTTTGTTCAATCAGATCGTTTATGATTAGCTCAACTTGGGCCTTGTCCAGCCGGGTAACCTTGGCAATTTTGTCAAAAGACTTTACTCCCCGTCCAATGGCGTCCAGCACTATGAAGTGGTTAGGACTCTCATTGATTCTGACACTTGACATTTCACTAGCAATATGCACAAAGCAGAATTTAAACTCTCTTCTTAGAGGTTCTGTCATATTACAAGCTTTTCTTCTGCTGTAACAAGGTGGAGCATCTAGGATTGATAGACAACAGCTATAAAAGAAACTGTTTTAATTCTCAAATAAGAAGAAGTGACAAAAAATAGAAGTATAGAGGTGAAGGCTATACGTGCCAAGTTCTCCGATAATACGCACTGCACCCATCGCAGCAACGCTATCATGGAAGCTGCGCCTGATCTGTAAACGTGAACTGAAGCTTTGTGCCGGTTTGGTTAGCTGCGACACTCTCTATCACCGACACCGTTTCGTTAACTACTATTATTATTTGCCCTACTTGCTTTCAACCCCCCTATCCCAGTTAGAACTTTCGTACTATCTAGGACTATAATTTGTAAGTCAGATATGTAAAAATGGTGGCAGTAGTAGATAGACGCTAGCCAGATCCACATCCACTAAAGCCGCATTCGATGCACACATTACATCCTTCAGTAATTATCAGCCTGGCATTACATGTTGGGCACCGATCCTCTTGTATGTCCGTATGCTGCATTATGGCAGATATTGAAGCATACTTCTTTGCTGCAGATAAGGCTTCTTGAGGCGGAAGAACTGTCATCGCTGCAGGCTTTTCATCCTCTACGCGGGATTCTTTGAATATCTTTTGCATCTGCTCTAGAACATAGGGTTCTTTAATATTGTTGAGGACATAATCGACTACGTACCCACTGGGCGTAACAGCAAACGCCCTTTCACCGGTGTTCTGGCCAGTGATGTGAAGTACCTGCTCGTGACGAGAACCATCTCTAAAGACAGTAACACCTTTCAACCCAAGCTCATGGGATAGTAGATATGCGCATTTGACATCTTCTGCTGTCACGTCTCCAGGCATATTGATAGTTTTCGCAATGGCGTTACTGATCCATTTCTGCCACACGGCCTGAGCCATCACATGATCCGTCCAGTGGATGTCGATTGCAGTCACAAATATCCGCTGCATCCACTCAGGAATCTCGGGTAAGCCGCGGACAGAACCATAGTTGTTTGCAATCTTGGTCAGTATTTCATCAGAGTACAGGCCGTTTTCTTTCAGCATGCTTTCAAACACCTTATCAGCGTAAAAGAAGCGACCCACAGTCACGCGCTTTTCATACACAAGTGCAAATACGGGCTCTACACCATTTGCAGTATCTGCGATCATCGAGAGCGTGCCGGTTGGGGCAATGGTCGAGGTCCACGAGTTACGTATTCCATGCTTCTTGATCTTTTCGATAAGTGTATCCCAGTCGTATGTATGCGTCTCTCTTGGCAGCTCGTAGTATCCTGCCACAGGTATTCGGCCCTTGACATAATCACTGTTCTCAAATAGTGGGAATGGTCCACGAGACTTTGCAATAGCGACGCTTTCATCCATGCTCAAATATGACACTGCTTCTGCAAGCTTATTCATGAATTCATAGCCATCCTTGGAATCATAGGGGATCTTGAGCAGGAACAACAGATCAGCAATGCCCATGATGCCAAGGCCTATTCTCCTTGTCTCCTTTGTCGCAACCTTGACTTCTTCTACAGGATACTTGTTCATGTCAATGACATTGTCTAGGAATCTCGTAGCAAGTCTGATTGCCTGCTCATAGCGCTGCCAGTCAAACTCGTATGCGCCATCAGCTTTGCGTTTGACAAAGTTTGCCAAGTTGATCGAGCCGAGATTGCATGATTCATATGGGTAGAGCGATTGCTCGCCACAGGGGTTTGTGGCACGCAGTGGTCCGCCTCTTGCTCCAATGAGTGGATTGTACTTGTTAATATTATCAAAAAATATCACTCCTGGTTCAGCGCTCTTCCATGCGCTCAATGCGATCAGGTCTACAAGCTGCTGCGCGTCGAGGTGCCTCATTGGCTCCCTCATCCTTGGACTGCGTAGAGGATACTTGTGATTGCCATCCTTGCTGACAAGTGCCTTCCAGAAGTCATCCCAGATGCCGACGCTTACATTAAAGTTCTCAAATACTCCAGGCTTTGTCTTAGCTGTCACAAACTTTTCAATGTCGGGATGCCATGCCTCGAGGATACCCATGTTGGCTCCGCGGCGCTTGCCTCCCTGCTTGACGACATCAGTGATGGTGTCAATGATGCGCATAAACGATGTTGGCCCCGAAGCAACGCCTGATGTAGATGCTACAATGTCGCCCTCTGGCCTGAGATCGGAGTAGTTTATGCCCACTCCGCCACCCGACTTGAAGATCATGGCTGCGTCAGTGGATGCTTTCATGATACCTACCATGTCATCGGGCATGTCAAGCACAAAGCATGCGGAGAGTTGTCCAAGCTTTGCGCCAGAGTTCATTAGAGTAGGCGTGTTTGGCAGATAGTCCCGTGAAACCATCAGGTTGTAGTATTCCCTAATCCGCTCTTCATATTGTGCCATCTTGCCTTCTGCGATCATCCTAAGTAGATCTTTAAAGCTGATCTTCATTTGTCCCTGCTGTGCGCAGTAGATATAGTGACGGATCATTGCTTCAAAATGGTATCTGTTTAGGTAGTAACTGCCGATATGCAGTTTGTTGTCAAAGTCCTCTAACTTGCCGTAGTAGCGATCCGCCTCTTCAGTGTTCTGTGCATAGCCCCCTGCAGTGGCAAATATAGAAGAGTCGTGCATTACGTCGGCAATCGCGACTAGGGTTGCAACCCTTTCAAACATTTGTTTAGGACCTTCAATGATCTCATTGTTGCTGTCGCGCAGCAAATACCGCGCAGCAAGCACTCTTAGGGAATTAATATCAAAAGCCTTATCAACTTCATCGAGATCCTTCTTGTTGAGAATCTTCATCTTCTCATCGCGCACTTTACGCCTTTCATGTCTGTAGAGTATGTAGGCCTTGGCCGTCTCGGATAGCCCCTCTTCTATAAGTATGGACTCCACCATGTCCTGCGCGTCTTCTACGCTTGGAATGGTCTTTTCACTTTGCTGAACCATCTTTTGTACTACCTTTGCACCTAGTCGCTCAGCTAGAGGGTAGTCAGGCTTGCCCGTTGCAACTAACGCCTTATATATTGCGTTTGAAATTTTGGACTGCTCGAAATGGGCTATGTGTCCGTCACGTTTCCGTATCTTTGTAATCAGCGTTTCCTTATTATTAAATTCAGTAATTCCCGCCATCCCAGCTTGTACAGAAGGTTACAGGTTCTTAAAGATTGGGAGCCCACATCATATAACTTTTTTTGGCACTAAAAAATGAATGCAAATTACTAGTGAAAAAATGTAGCGGATTTTTAGTAAAAATTAATCTGAAATCTAAATACATTAACATACAATGCAGTATAAAATGTTTTGTATATAAGCTCGGGGATTGAGCCTTCAAACGTGGCATAAGTTGCTCGCTTAGGGCATAATAGCAAAAAGTCTCGGAGCGGCAAGATATGCTTGATTAATTGCAGTTACAAATAGAGAGGTACCTTGTGAGGCGACTTGCAGAAGTCACATATGTCTACACCTTCTTTTGAGCGCTGACCGCATGTTGTGCAGACTGCAAACCCAACACTGAGGCGCAGGAATGGCAGCTCTTGTACAGCAGTTTCTATTGCACTTTTCATTTCTGCTGGCGACAAGTTTGTCAGATCAAGCGATGCTGTAAAACCTCCATTCAACAGCTTGTCAATTGCCAGACATTCTTGAATTGAAGCTTTGCCGTCATTAAGGATATTTCTACCATGGAGCGTCATGCCTTGGGAATAGCTGGTTGTATTCTGCGATTGCAGAAGAGAGACCTTGCCATACTTCTCAGAATCGAGGGTAGCAAACCTAGACCCGCTGTCGTCTGAAACCATTGCAATGCCAGCTTCTTCCTCTCCAAGTATCTTGCCCTGCCCAGTGGTCACTTCGGCAGCAGTCTTTAGCACTTTCTGAAGTACTTCGCTAGAAGGCTCTCCTAGTATGTTATATACTGACTCCCTAGTGCCAGTAAGGTTGACGGCTATGCTAGCAGTGCTCCTCTGCATCAACTGGCTTGCACTTGCAAGTGCAGGCATAATCCCCTTTTTGACATAGTCGACGATTATTTTTTTTCGGAGCGACATTGCAGCAAGAGATGGTTTTATCATAAGTGCAAGCTTGGCGCGGAAGTAAGTTTCGTCCTTATTCGATTCATATGCTAGCCGGGGTAAGTTTATCGACAGCAGATGGAACGACATTGCAGATGTAGCTTTGACGTCTGCCTTTTTGATGCCATTGCTTGCCCGCACCCTATTGTTGCCAATCGAAATTATGCCCCCGCTTCGCACTGCTGCTATAATGGGGTCAAGGCTGTCCGTCATCCGGCCTGACAGTGAAAGGCCAAGCCGGGGCATAGGCGTATTATTAACATATTTCCTGTAGCCATCCAACAGTGCGCCGAGCTGCTGTGCATTTAAGCTGTCAGTTTGCACTACAATGGTGGTTATAGGCGTACTGATGGAATATGAGGGTGCACTTGACGAGGCCAGAAGCGCCCTTGCAAACCGAGAGGCAATGTCCTCAGGATCATTGATATTGTTAATCAGCGCTGACACATAGCCTTCGAGCACAACTTCTGTGGACACTTCTCTTGAAAGGAGCGAGACCAATGCAGGAAGGGTTGTGACAGCATCGTCAGAGCTTTTAATTGGAGGGATCCTAGCCATATTCAAGAATTTCCCTTTTAGATCCAAGCCGCCTTCCAGCTCTGACAGGTCGATGAATACAGTATCGGGCAATAAGCCCCAGACAGGAGTATTAGAAATGTTGATTTCGCCTGCAAGATGCATATCTGCAATGTCCTTTGGTAGCATGTTGAATAGTAAGTATTCAGAAAAGACCGCGCCGGCAGTCCTTGTCATGATACGCTCTATTCCATTTCGGGCTGGCTCGTCTTGGGAGAGCAGCTGAACAATGTCTGAAGGCGGAAGACCCAGCCGTGCTAGCTTGTTTCTATATTCCTCGTGGCCGTGCTCTATGAGA
The DNA here is from genome assembly GCA_035562555.1 of Nitrososphaera sp. Taxonomy (GTDB): domain Archaea; phylum Thermoproteota; class Nitrososphaeria; order Nitrososphaerales; family Nitrososphaeraceae; genus Nitrososphaera. The sequence continues at coordinate 25,470 of DATMWK010000011.1, forward strand.
ATAGAGTTGACAGTCTCGCGTATGAGCGATGATGTGAGATAGGTTGTCTGGAACCTGTAGATCTTGTTCTCTACTTCTTCAGTGATCTTGTGAGCCTGCTCAAGCGGTAGATTGGCTTCCCTTACAAGCGATTGGATTATCTTGTGGGAGTTGAACTCCTCAATAGTATGTTTGTTTGTCCTGACATACATCTTGCCGCTCTCTATAATTGAACGCTCCTCAATTTGGCGAGCAAGGCTCAGCACTAGTTTACCAAGGTTCGTGATGGTGTACCGACGCTCCGTCTTGTTGAGGGCAACCAGCAGCTGGCGAAGCAGCTTCCTCAGATGATAGGCAAACTTGCCAGACTCTTTCTTTGATTTAAAGCCCGCAAGAGCCTTTAGTTCCGAGTATGTGAGGGGGCCCTTTGAATTCAAAATTCGCAGAATGTCGATTCTATTAGGGCTAGCCATAACAGAGAAAATCATCCTTACGCGCTTTGACGCGGATTCTAAAAGTCCGCCTTTCTTAGAATCTGTTTGATAATCAAAACTCGGTTGTTCCATTACGCCTCATATCTAGATAAATGATTAAAACTACTTTGTAAAATGTTTTTAACTAATTGCACGATCCAATCTATATTACTCAATCGACTTTTTGGTCAGCTAGACTAGCTTTCAACCAGTACCTGAGTCTCTTCAGTTGGTGTACTCTCTCGTTTTTGGGAGGGAACGCTAGTTGGAACCTCAGGTAGCCTCGCTTTTGCCTCGTCCTCAAGTGCGCCTTCAATTTGATTTAAGATTGAAAGGGCCTCTGTGTCCATCGGAGTCGAGATTCTGGCGTCTGTCTTGAGATTTGCGTTGAGCAGTACATCTGCAGTGACTGTCGAGACTTCTGAGAGTACTTCATTAGCTGCTGGAATGGCTCTAGTCAGATCCGCCTGTATACCTTTTATCATCTCAATTGTCGGATCTATGGTGTCAAGGATTGCAGCAAATTCGTTAATCGTACTGAAACGTATCACTACTGCCTCGAGAGCAAGGCCAGTGTGTTGTGTGTTTCTGCGTAGGCGCCGCACATTGATCAGTTCAGTTGCAAGGATCTTTGCTCGGGCATTATTGCCTGCCTTAATGTTGGCAGATATCTGCTCTAGAAAAGATGTCTCCATTGAGGCAAACTTTCTGTCGAGCAGCTTGAGGCGCCCAAGCTGGTTGTACACGACACCTGTCGCGTGTGTGATCTGGCTCATGAACTGCTGGCGCTTCTCTCCTCCCGTCATCTTAATTATATTACGCTAGATTAAATGAAAAAAACTCTAGGTGTCGAAGACAGTATACCAAAAACTATCATAAAGCTAAGCTACAAAAAAAGTTGTATCTCACAGTAACAATGCGACGGGCATACAGAATCAAGATGCTCGCCAGGGATGATGCTTATAGCCACCTCTTAAAGGTTAAACTATCGAGATCTTAACACGCAAGCGAGCTCGAATTAAGGCCTACGGTAATTGCATTCGTATTTGCGACAACCTTTTCAGCCATGGAGCGCGGTAAGCTTAGTGTTGAAATGGTTTGTATGATATGTGCTCGTCAGCGCCTATGGCAGAAGAAGAAGAAGAAGAATTTCTTGCGCGACTGGGCACTGGTTATGCTAATTTATTCAAACAGGCATACAGAAGAAGATACAATATAAGCGTTGGAATTACAAGGGTAAGATATATGTCCGTTCTAGGCAACAGAAGCAACTATTTGTGGAGCATAAGACCGTGTTTGGGGTCATAGCCTGCGACCCTCACCTTGGTGCCTATTGGCAGGTCGGCAGGTGTCTTGATGCCGGGGAGAAATCCTGACGCTCTCACAGGTGCGTTGTCTAACTTGAACACCACCCATGCGTACGAGCCGAGATCCTCAAAACCTTCCGGCACAACTGCTTGGATAGTGTATGTCACAACAATGCCACTGCCTTCAAGATCAACTTGATCAAATTTGTTTCCAGCACATTTTTCACAAAAGAATACAGTCTCCAGCATCACGTGGCCGCACTTTACGCATTTTTGGGCTAAGATCTTTTTCCTGTTTGCAGCCTCGATGAACTTTTCCAAGGTGCTTTTATGAGTCGATAATTTCTCCTCTGTCATTTCCTATCTACTTTCTTGAATATATGAACTGCGGCGCTAGCGCCGGTGGCCCCAAAGTTGTGAGTGAGTGCGACCTCGGCGTTTGGAACTATACGCTCGCCGGCTTTACCAGTGAACTGCTCAAATACTTCGACCACCTGCCCAATACCTGTTGCGCCGATTGGGTGCCCCTTTGATTTCAAGCCACCTGACGGATTTATTGGGATCTCGCCGCTAAGGCGTGTTGCTCCATCCCTTACTGCATGGACAGCCTTGCCCTTTGGGAAGAACCCGAGATCTTCAATGTCGATTATCTCTGCTATGGTAAAGCAGTCATGCACTTCCGCAAAATCAATATCCTTTGGACTCACTCCGGCCATTTTGTAGGCCTGCCTTGCGGCAGCCACTGTACTTGGGATAGTCGTAATATCTTCGCGCCCTTGAACAGCTGCTGGCGAAGCGCCCCTGCCAGATCCAATTATTTCAATGTATGGTCTGCCGCTCTTTTTCGCAAACTCTTCGCTACATAGAATAACTCCAGACGCGCCATCAGAGAACGGGCAGCAGTCAAGCAGCTTCAGCGGTGAAGCCACTACAGGTGACTTTAGCACATCGTCCACGGTTATTTTCTTGTGGACATGCGCCTTTGGGTTCATCAACCCATTTTCATGGTTCTTGACTGCAACGTGGGCGAGGTCTTCTTCAGTTGCCTTATGAGTAGTCATGTAAGCGCGCGCCATTGATGCAAAGAGCCCAGGGAATGACGCGCCATTACCACCTTCATAGAAAAAGTCAGAGCAGTAAGAGAATAAGGTCGTACTACGCGCTGTGCCAGTGTGCGTCACCTTTTCAACACCAAGCGCAAGGACGCAATCGTAGAATCCGGCTGCTACATTAGCATATGCTTCTCTAAACATCACTGAGCCCGAGCCACACGCCGATTCAATTGTAAGGCCAGGAACATAAGGAATTCCAAGGTTACTCATGATGACAGGTGCCATATGGACCTGTTTGTCTGCAACTCCGAAAACATTTGAAATGTATCCAGCCTGGATGTCTTTTGGAGTAATCCCGGCAGACTCGACGGCATCTTTGGCTGCATTTAGCGCAATCTCTATAATGCTTTCGTTTAATTTTCCATATTTCGTGCTGCCTGCACCGAGAAGGCAAACTTTGTTGGGTATCATCTCATAAAAATTGCTTTTTTCTATATAAATAGCTTAAACACCCTTGATACGTAAGAATCATAGTATATGTTTAGTAAGGAGTACTAGATCCTCTGTAGCAAGTCAGGCAGAGATATCAATCAACCTAAATTGCAGGGCTTGCAATGCTGAGTCCCACACGCACAGCACATTCAGGGATTATTGTATTTTTTTCCTTTGGGTTACGGAATCATAGCCATATATCTTTTCGAGAAAGATAAAACGTAGAAACCTAGAACAGATTGGAATAAGCAAGCAAGCACTATTAAAATGCAAAAGAAGAGAGATCAGATTAATATGCGCAGGCCTAGCAAGATCTCACTTAGTTCTTGTACACTCTTGTCGTCTGTGAGAAGCCTGCTGCTGCAAGGAGAATAGCTCAGGCCCTTGGCGAGCCTAAGGAGTCGAGGCTCAGTGGCATCCCTATCTTGGAGGTAAAAAATAGTGGGCGCCATTATAAAATATGTACAGCGCTCGGACACCTGTATGGCCTGGTCGATACAAGCAAGAACAGAAGCGTATACCCTGTGCTGGACTTGGAGTGGGCGCCTATTGCCAAGAACCCACAAGTGATCAGAACCATCAAAGCCATTTCCGAGCTAGCCAAAGATACTTCATCATTCGTGCATGCCTGTGACTATGACCAAGAAGGAGAAGTGATAGGCCACAATATCTTACAGTATGCATGTGGCGATAAATATACAGAAGCATTAAGAGCTAAATTTTCGACACTAACTGACGAAGAGATAAGAGATTCATTTGCCAACCTGGCCAAGTCAAAAGGTGGGCTCGCAGAGGCAGGCAGGTCCCGCCACATGCTCGATTTCATTTACGGAGTGAACCTGTCAAGAGCACTTATTAGGTCGTTTAAGAGTATCGGCAGATATCGCAACCTCTCAATTGGGAGAGTGCAGGGACCGACGCTTGCCTATGCAGTCAATAAAGAGATCGAGATCAGGTTGCATATACCAGATCCCTATTGGGTAATAACTGCACAGTTTGACAAAGACGGTCAGATATTTTCTGCACAGTATGAAAAGCCAAAAGTGGAGAAGCGTGCGGAAGCTAAGGCAATCAAAGATGCCTGCGTAGGCAGAAACGGAACTGTAAACAACATTAGAGACAACAAGTCTATGCTGCCCTCGCCAGTGCCATTCAACATCGGCGACCTACAGCGAGAAGCGTACAGTGTGTTCAAGCTTAGCCCAGGCCATACACTCGCAATAGCGGAAAAATTGTATTTGCAGGCATTGATTTCATACCCACGTACCTCAAGCCAGAAGCTTCCAATTTCCATAGGATATGAGAAAATAATTTCGGGCCTTTCAAAGATCGGCAAATATAGTCAATTGGTATCGTTGCTTCTCTCAAAGGAGAAGCTTGTGCCAAATGAAGGTCGAATGACAGACCCTGCGCATCCTGCTATCTACCCAACCGGCGTTACACCACAGCAGAAACTGAGCGGCCTTGAATTCAAGGTGTATGATCTTATAGTGAGGAGATTCCTTGCAGCATTTGGCGATCCGGCAGTCACCCGACACATAAACGTCACAATCGACGTAGGCGGATACATCTTCAAGGCAGAAGATATGACGCTAACCTATGAAGGCTGGAGAGTGTTCTATAAGCCATATGTCAGGTTTAATCAGCGCAATCTTCCGAAACTTCACAAGGGTGATCTGCTAAGAAATCAAGGCATAGAAATGGAAGAGAAATTCACTCAGCCGCCTTACCGCTATAATCAAGCAAGCATGCTTGCCAAGATGGAGCAGGATAAAATAGGAACTAAGGCGACAAGAGCTGACATAATATCGACCTTATTCAAACGGAATTACTTGACAGCAGGCAAGGGCGGATTGGAGGTAACAGACCTAGGTTTTGCAGTCATTGATTCCATGGGAGAGTTTGCACCAAGTATAGTTTCTACGAACATGACAAGGTGGATGGAAGAGCAGCTTGCAAATGTGGAGCAAGGATCAGTGGACAGTATGTCAGTAATTGAGCAGGCAGTAGATAGACTGTTAGAGTCGCTGACCTCATTCACAGAAAGAGAAGCTGATATTGGGGCTCAGATAAATGGCGCTGTATCAGCTGACATTGCACAGGCGGTAGTGCTTGGTCAGTGCCCACTGTGTAAGAAGGGGCACCTTTGCATAGTCCGGTCGCGCACCACACAAAAGCGCTTTGTTGGATGTTCGAATTATGTTAGCGGCTGCAAGGCAACTGCACCGCTGCCACAAAAGGGCTCAATTAGAATTACGGGCAAAGCATGTCGAGAGTGCAGCTGGCCGATGATAGGAATTGTTTTTGGGCGAGGCACAAAGCAGTGGAGAATTTGCATAAATATTCATTGTCCCTCAAAAAAAGAAGGCAAGGGACCACATAAAATATAATTCTATAGCCTCTTCATTCCCTTATAGGAGGAACATCAGATGCTGCTATTTCTATTTAATAGAACTCACTTGCCGCTTTTGTAGTTAGGAGACAGAGTGTAAATATCTGTCCTACGGTTCTTTAACAACGGCAATGAGCTGCGAACTTGGTTTATGCGCGTCTTATCAATATCAACTATTTTCATACCTTCCCGCTTACCCATATCCAGAAGCACTATGCCAAATGGATCCACTACCATGCTCTTGCCGCAATAAACATTTCCTACTTGGTCGGGGGCAACTATGTAGGAGCCGTTTTCAATAGCCCTTGCCTTGATCATCGTCTGCCAGTGCTCCTCTTTCATCTCACCTGCAACCCAAGCAGATGGTGCGATAAGCACGTCTGCACCTTTAATTGTCAATATTCTTGATAGCTCGGGAAAACGCAAATCATAGCAGATCAAAAGTCCTGCAATGCCAGCAGGTGTCTTGTCAGGCTTGACAATTGACTTACCGGGCATCAGCTTTGTAGATTCTTTGAACCCAAGAGCGTTGTAAAGGTGCAGCTTGCGGTATACCGACGTTATTGCGCCCCTCTCGTTTATGATTACAGCAGTATCATAAACATGCGGTGGCTTACTGCTTTTCTCATAAATAGTGACAACAACTCCGATTCTGTTTTTCTTTGCAGCCGCTGCAACTGTCAAAACAAAGTTGCCCTTGACAGTTTCGGCAATTCTAGCCAGCTGGTTTGCAGATTGGCTACGGGGTGAAAAAGCCATCTGGAATTCTGGAAAACACACAAGGTGTGCATTCTTGCCAGCCGCTTCATGTACAAAATCAATAGATTTTTTCAGGTTTTCCTGCTTGTCTTCAGATGAGCGCATTTGTACTACTGCTATTTTCTTCAATCACTGAAAAGAACATGATAAAAATAAAAATAGTTTGCTACACTAGAGAGGCCTGCCGGACTGGAACCAATTCTCCTTGGGTTTCTCATCAAAGACTACGATCACATGCTCTGACTTAGTGTTCAATATATGAACTGCTGCATTAGTGATGGCTCTGGCAAACTCGTCCTTCTGCGCAGCGGTTCTACCCGGATACATTGACACAATAATGAGAGGCATATGTAAGAGTCTTGCTATGGCTGGTTTATATGTACACTGGCAACTGGCGTTGGCACTACTTGTTCGGTGGACTTTCCATTTGACTTAGCCAACTCGTAGAGCGCAAGCAGGTAGCGCTTGATGAACTTAACTCCTGGCGACGGCCTACGGCCCTTCTCATAGTCACTTAGGACGGAGGGAGTGAGGCGCATATGCCTTGCAAGGTCTGCCTGCTTGATCCCAAGCTTTTTCCTACAATATTTTAGCTGTTGTGGAGGGTTGTCGCTCAATACCACAGATCCGGCGATCCATGTCAAATCGTCGCTAGCACTAATGTTCGTAGACAAACGTTAAACAAACACTTGACGGGTGATAAAAAGATTTTCTAATAACATGTGCTTGTTTGCTAATGTTGTCCACGAGATGTGACAAACTGAACTGGCTAAACTCCAAGGTGATTGGGTGCACTTGCTGTCCAAGATTATCACATTATATCCGGCAAATTGGCCAAGAAAAAGTCAAGAGGTTTGCGGGCGAAGAGTACTGGTCGCGGCCTCTGCCAAGCTGGGGCGATCCAAATGCGCGGTTACTGATAGTTGGGCTCGCGCCAGCGGCACATGGCGGCAACAGAACAGGAAGGATGTTTACAGGTGATGGCTCTGGAGAGTGGCTTGCAAAGGCTATGTATGAATCAGGATTTGCAAACATGCCGACGAGTAGGTCAAAGAATGACGGGCTTGTACTCAAGGATGCCTACATTACTGCGGCAATTAGATGTGCGCCACCAGACAACAAGCCACAGTCAACCGAGCTAGCCAACTGCGCTCAATACCTTGTTACAGAGCTGCAGATTTTGGATAATATTAAAGTCATTGTTATGCTAGGCAAGATTGGATTTGATGCTTACTGTAGAGCAGCAGGATTGAGAAGGCTTAAGTTTAGCCATGGGGCAAGTTATGACATAAACGGTAAGGTACTACTTGCCTCATATCATCCAAGCAGGCAGAATACTAACACGGGCAAGCTGACATGGCAGATGTGGTGCGACATTTTCAAAAAGGTAAGATCTATTTTAGGTTCTTATGAATAGAGGACGACATAACCATTCAATTTGGCTCGAAGCCAAAATTGATAAGTAGGGATTACTATTCTCTGCGGGAGTGCTACTACCTCAAAAGAGGCTATTGCTTCTGCAAAAAGTTAGAAGATAGAACAACAAATTATTGTGTTGTTGGAGATTTGTATAGAGTGCAGTTATGATACATAGCACAAAGTCTATTTTTTGTTTGAATTGATATCAGTAGTTACCTGGTCAATCTTATGGTGCAGAGCTTCCTTAATCTTGGTATTGTCTATCATGTTGAGTGAGCCTTTGCAGTTAGGGCACTTAAAAAACAATTCAACTGCTACGTCAAATTTCATCCGTGGACAGTCACGGTTGCCGCAGTGATAAAACTCTGTTGATTCTTCATATTCAAGACGATTATAGAGCCGATCGAGGATCTTTTTCTTCTGATTGTCAATGAAATTGTCGACCTGATCTTGCTTGGCGCGCCAGCGGTAGACGAACCAGCCTTTCTTTTCGTCTTTTACGCGGATGCCAGTTATCAGTGCCTTACCAAACAGGTCATAGAGAACCTTGCGTACAATGTTTATCTTTAGTCCTGTTGCGCTCGCAATCTCCTCGTCTGTCACATCCTTGCTGTTCAAGAGGGCGCGGGCAACCTTGAGGTACTCCTCGCCTCCGATCAAACCAGCAATTTTGACAAAAGAATCCTCATATTCTATGGAGTGCATCTGATGATGATAATTCATATGTTTTTTCTGATATATACTTAATGCATATAAGCACCATCTGTACAGTAGAGGGGATAGATACCACCAGAGTAGTCACTCATATAGCCCCATACGTCAGCACTTACCTGAAGCCTGCGAAATGTTGATTTTTGCCGATCGTCCAGGAAATCATAGACCATCTGACCTATCACTATCTGGTCCGGCTTACCAAGTGACGTCATTTTCGTTGCTATATTGATGGTATGGCCCAAGATGTCAAAGTGGGGCCTCTTGAGCCTTTTGCCGTCTACGTTGAAACTATCCCATCCATATTGTACCACGACATTTTCACCTAGGTCTATGCCAACTCGGACATTCATTTCAGCATAGTCATACTGATTCAAGATCGGGTTTATGCCTTCCCGGATTATCTTGATCATGGAGTGGGCGCAGTTAACTGCATTGATGCATGGTAGATACTTGTCATCGTTTGCAAGGAAAAATCCCATGATGGCATCTCCCACATATTTCAACACATAGCCGCCATACGCAGATATTGTGATCGACATTTCTTGTGTGAAAGCTTGAATTATGGCGGCGAGCCTATCAGTCGGCAGATCAGATGACAATCTAGTGGAGCCGACAAGGTCTATGTAGAGGATTACGAGCATAACCTTTGACCTGGAGTATTTGGCAAGAATTTCATACGTTTCTTCAGTAGAGATATCGAATTTGGATTCGACCTTAAGCGCTTTCCATACTCTCTGCTGGGCCATCTTGATCGCCTTGTCAAGGTCGACTACAGCATCGAGATAGAAAGATGCCAGGAGCCCGGCTTCAGGTGCCTGCTTAGAGGGCCTATCCGTCTCATGTATGCTTTGGATCACCTTGTCGACATCTTCAGGGCTGATGTCGAGCTGGAATGCAATTATCTCTGAGGATATGCCGGAATTGTACAAGTTAATTATAGTCTGCTGTTGGCTCTCAGCCATATATGATGAGCTTTGGTCATGAGCATTAGATATATACTATTATTTGTATTGCATCAAGCTTCAAGCGAGAGTGATAATAATGACCGCTGCAAGTAATATACATGTAGAGCAATGGCAAGCAAGAATCAAGACGAAGAAAAAGTCCTGCTGACGATGTCAAATATTAAGTATTTAGTAGAAGGACTTGACGCCTTACTGACTACTGATCTGGATGGCGACAAACGTGTTAAGGTAATTCAGCTGCGCAACGACCTCTTGTCTCATATAAATAGCATATTTAACGATTATTCGTGATTGCTGCTCGGACATTGCGGAGGCCCATTTGTATATAGTGGCTTCTTTTTCATCCGGTCACACATCTCAAGTGATCCCGTAAATACCAGGGACTTGATAACGCAGAGAATAGGAGATCCGACGGTCGTAATAGGAGGATCAAGTTCATTGGTACAATCGAGTTGTGTTATGCTGCACATCAAAAAGCGGTTATGATCATGGCTACTCATATTCTTCTGACTCAGCTCATAAATTCGACTCTTTTAGAAGACCCAGTGCAGACTTATTGAAAAAGCTCTATATTCTAACATAGGCCGTCAAAGCAAGATGGAGAGTTCTTGGGTCTTACTCTATAAGAGAATGCTTGGTTCAATTCTCTGCTCTTTTATGAGCCTTCTTAAAGCAGACGGTCCATCATTATACGATGAATGTCTATTGACGCCTTAGCTTATACGATGCTAGGAAAGTCATAAGTGTCATGGCAAAAAGCAGGATACCAGTTGACAGATGACTTGCGACAAGAATGGGCTCAAGACGGGTAATGACCACCAGCATGCCAAATATTATTTGCACTGACACGACTATTGCCGCAATGATTGCAGTTTTTCGTGCCGGCTTGAATTTTTTGTATGAGTATAGTGCGGTAGCAAAGATAAAGCCAGCCGTTATCAGCACCATCACTCTATGATAATGCTCAAAGAAATACTTCTCCGAAGGCAGGCCAAAGCCGTTTGGACAGAGAGGCCATTCAGTACAGGAGAGTCCCTGGTTCGAGGAACTGATGTAAACCCCAACCAGCATTACAGAGTACAACATAGCAAGGGCACAGAATGAAAGGCCTATCACCGCCTTTGGACTAGAGGAGTGTTGTATCTCCACAGCAGAAAAACGTGCTACATCAATTATAATCTTGGCATTTAACTTTCTTCTGATCTATTTTCCCATACCTGTTTTATGCTGTATAGCCGCTTGCTTTGCAATGGAGAAAGACGCGTCTACTGATACCGATCTAGGTAGCTATGAGGGCAGGTATCCAAAGGACCTGTTCAATAAGACAGTTATTGTAAACGAGCAGGTGATGGGCCGTGTTGCAAAGGAAACGGATGACCAAATAGTTGTTTTTAGCGATTCGGGTAATTTACGGTTTGACATCCCCAAGTCAAAAATCACGCTTTCAGGAGGTTCTGTAATGGTAGGGGAACCACTTGAGCAATATGCAGTTGACAGGGATGCGCCAATGCCGGAGGATAAAAGCCTCAGACCATCTGCTGAAGAAATACGGCAAAAGGCAGGGGAAATCCCTGTAGCAAGCGAGAAATACAGTTCGGCAGAGGGGCCGACTCTTCCAATAGAAGAGAGGAAGCCATCCATAGTAGAGGAGAAGGTCAGAGATGCTGCTACGGAGGTCAAAACCTCTGTCGGTTATGAGTTAGGACAGGCTTCCAAGACAGTCAAGGAAAAGATGAAGGATGCAGGTGAAGCTGTAGTCAATGTTGATGT
>DATMWK010000012.1:0-4847 GCA_035562555.1 Nitrososphaera sp.
GGCATTAGTTTAGTAAATTGGTAAGTGAATCGCTCCTCACATCCTTCGACATACTAAAAAGCCACCTTGTAAAAATTTGTGAGTTTATCTCAACAGGCATGACGTTACTCCTATCCCATTTATGCAGAAAAAATTTTATACGCAGTGAGCCAGGAACAATCCATCGATCTCGATCATAGAAAGAATAAGAAGAATAAGAAGAGGTTGGCAAAAGTGGACACAAGCTGTTCATTACCATTCAACTATAAAGACTTCGGTTCCATCTAACTATCCAAAGAAAAAGATACAGATACAGATATACCTACATATCTCTCTCTAGATTGAATGATGCGAAATGGTGCACAAGTAGCCGATAGCCTCAGGTTATTAATTTCAACCTCACATGGCGCTACTTATGTCGAAGCACGCTATCAGTCAAGGGTTACAAGTGAGGTCAATTTTATGAATGGGGAACTTGAAAGGATAAGAGTAGTGGAAAATGCTGGCTGCGGAATTAGGGTTCTAGTAGATGGCTGCTGGGGCTTTACGAGCACAAGCGATACCTCGGGCGAGGCTTTAAAGCAATCCCTTAGGGAGGCCGTGTCAGCGGCAAGCATGCTTGGCCAAACCAAGAAAAACAAGGTCAAAGGACTCATTGAATCTAAAATGATTACAGGCACTTTTAGGACTGCAGCCAACAGCGATAATGATCTTTCAGATGTTAGCATTGAGCAGAAAGTGCAAGTCACAAAGGAAGCAGAAAAGGAAGCTAGAAGCCACAGAGCGGTGAGGACCGCTTCTTGCACATACCGAGATACGGTTGATCACAAGGTCATCATAAATAGCGATGGCGCCGACGTTGAGATTTATGATTCAAAACCAGAGTTCAGCGTAACAGCAATAGCGAGAAAGGCAAGTCAGAGTGCTACTGCCCATGAGGGGGTTGGTGTCACTGGCGGATGGGACGATCTTTTCAAGAAGAAGAGCCATCTAGAATATGCACGTACGGCAGCCGGAAGAGCGGCCAAGCTTCTAGATGCTAGATACGTGAGTGGCAAAAAGACTACAATGATTTTGGATCCTGCTATGGTAGGGCTCCTATCGCATGAGGCAATAGGTCACACAGTTGAGGCCGACTTTGTGCTTTCGGGCTCTGTAGCAAAAGACAAGATAGGGCGCAAAGTAGCAAGTGATCTTGTCACACTGGTTGACAGCGGCAACTCCGAAATAGCAGGCAACGCAGGTGGGACAATAATAGTCGACGATGAAGGCGTTGCGGCAGGGCGGATTGCAATAATTGAGAAGGGCATACTAAAATCGTTTCTGCATAACCGCGAGTCAGCCCTGATATTTGGCACAGATTCTACGGGCAATGCCCGGGCCTTCCAGTACAGCGATGAGCCGCTTATCCGAATGCGGAACACGTACATTGAGCCAGGTGAAGATAAGCTAAATGATATGATAAAAGAAACCATACACGGATATATTATCAAGGGTGCTAGAAATGGCCAGGCAGATGCAAATGGCGAATTCATGTTTGGCGCTGAAGAGGCATACTTGATAGAAAACGGCGAGGTGAAAGAGCTGCTGAGGGGCGCAAGCATCTCTGGCAATGCATTTGAGGTGCTTCAATCAGTGGACATGGTAGGTAACGAGTTTCAATATGATATTGGCACAGGCTACTGCGGCAAGTATCAACCGGCCAAGGTTGACGGTGGTGGGCCATACATCAGGTGCACAGCAATGATTGGAGGACTGCAAGAGTGATTCTGGATCTTTTGCGATATGCGATAAAGCAGGCTGAGGCTCTTGGAGCAAGTGACGCAGAAGCATATGGGGCTACCAACAATGAATCGGAGATCTTCATAGAGAATAACGATGTTAAGCAGGCCAAGTCACAGAGTACACAGTCTATAGGCATTAGGATCGTGCTTGACGGCTCGATTGGCTTTTACTCTACCAATGATCTAACCAAAAGCAAAATAAGAGATGCCGCGGCTATGGCAATCAAGGTTGCACGAGCAAGTCCAAAGGACAGACACAATGTCCTTCCGCATAAGTCAAAGTCAAAGTCAAAGTCACTCCGGGGTATATACGATAGAAATGCGGAATCATTTCAGACATCAGATGCTGCAAGGATGGCATCTGATATGCTCAAATCTGCCAAAATGTATGACACTAGGGTAAGCGTCGACAGCGGCAACTTTAGCGCTGAAGTGGCCAACCACGCAGTTGCAAATTCTAATGGGATAGAGCTGAAAGAAAAGACAAGCATCTTTTCGTGGTCAATTATGGGCATGGCGATAGAAGACACTGAAATCTCAAGCTTTGATTACCAAGTTGGCGGGTCGCATTATATTAAGGATATTGATGTGTGCAATACTGCAACCGAGTTTGCACAGACGGTAATCAATTCGCTTGGTACACGCAAGATAGAAGAAAGCTTCAAGGGAGAAATGCTGCTAACGCCCATGGCTTCAAACGAAATGATAGAAGAAGTAATTGCTCATGCCATCAATTCGGATTCTGTGCAGAAGAAATCCAGCCACTTTGCAGGTAAGGTAGGCAAACAGGTGGCATCTGATTTGCTGACAGTAGAAGATGACGCAACTAACGTGGAGGGACTTAATGCATCAAGCTTTGACAGAGAAGGCGTTTTCCATCGAAAAAATATTGTAATAGAAAGGGGCATTCTCAAAAAGTTTCTATACAATACGCAAACAGCAAGTAAAGATGGCGTAAAGAGCACAGGAAACGCAGGCGGATCGACGAGCTCGCCGCCAACGGTGTCGACAACGAATTTTCTGGTAAAGCCCATGAGATCAAGCGTTGACACACTAGTGTCTGAAATAGACAAGGGTATAATGATAAGCAGGTTTTCTGGCAACGTAAATCCGGTTAATGGTGATTTTTCAGGGGTCGTAAAAGGCGGCCAACTGATTATGAATGGCACAATAAAGCATGCAGTGAAGGAAGTTATGGTGGCTGGCAATGTGTTTGAGGCGCTGCGTCGATTAAATGGCATATCAACGGAGCGAAAAGCAATGTATGGATCAATATTGCCCTATATGCGCTTTGATGGCATCTCCTTTACTACAGGATGAGAAAAATAATGGGAGAAGAACAACGAGAAGAAAGGTTTGATATTGCAGTAGTCGGTGGAGGACCCGCAGGGCTCTCAGCTGCGTACGCTGCCGCAAAAGGTGGAGCAAAAGTAGTTCTTTTTGAAAAGGACCAGTCTATTGCACACAACATCAGGACGAGCGGCGTGACATGGATTTCTGAAATGGAGAGGCTCGACATACCAAGTAAGTTTTACAACCCAATTCAGAATTACCGCTTTGTATCACCTTCCAATGATGTCCTCATAACAGGTGATGTCCCTAAATCATGTGTGCTTGACATCAGAGCTACGTACCAGCATCTTGCTTTTCTTGCAGCGAAGGAGGGCGTTCAATTAATGGTAAAGAGCAATGTAATTGATGTTATCAAAGATGGCCAAAGAGTGGCTGGTATCAAGGCAAACACACCTAAGGGAAAGTTAACTGTGCGCTCAACTTTAGTCATAGATGCAAGCGGCTTTAGCTCGTCTGTTGGACGCAAGGCTGGGGTGGCTGGCGAATGGAAACGCTTTGGAGTAGGTGCAGAATATGAATGCTACTGCGACGATATTGACAGCACCACGTGGGTTCTCATGGTAGGACAAAAGTATTCAGATGCTGGTTATGCATGGCTATTTCCTCTATCAACAAATAGGGTAAGAATTGGTGTGGGCATTGGCAGACCGGAATCAAGTGTAGAGCCCCTGGAAAAGTTGCACAAAATAATTGAAAAAAGGTTCAAACCCCTTGATACGGTCAGGTATGGGAAGATACAACCTCTAGAATTGCATTATGGATTTATACCAAATGAAGGCACAAGGCGAACTAGTATTGCTGATGGGCTGATAATGGTCGGTGACTCGGCTGGCCAATCAAATCCGCTTGTGCTGGAAGGTATACGTTATGCAATAGAGTTTGGGAGGCTTGCTGGGAAGGTTGGAGCTGATTCGCTTTCGCAGAACTCTGATAGGGAGTCTTTGCTGGAATATGAACGATTATGGCGGTCCAAGGCAGAGGCCAAGATACACTCTGCTCTTAAAGTGCAGACGCGCTGGCTTGGATTGACCGACGGGGAATGGGACAAAGAGATCGAAATTCTCAGGGATATGACAGTTCAAGAATTTTTGGATTTTATCAAAGCAGATTTTACTTCATTGAATATGATGAAGCTTGCGCTACACCACCCCAAGATGGCCGCACGTCAATTGTTCAACATGGTTTTGAGGAGCTAGTCTGAAATATTGCAATAAGGTATCGTTTGGTTTTTGTACATAGAACTTGCTCAAAATTGTGGAGGGTTATTTGTAGAGGTGTTCCCCCATCTGCTTATGGAATTTTACGATAACACTACAGATTTCATAGAACCCAGCCATTCAATGACATAGGATGAAATTACTCTCTTCTAAGTGCGACAATGGGAGATAGCCTTGATGCCTTCCATGCGGGATATATGCCTGCAATAAGACTGAGACCAACAGATATACCCCATACAGTTGCTAAGTCGGTAGGAAGAAAGACAGGTGATATATTGGGTGGACCATTACTCCCGCCACCTTCATCAGGTCCTCCAGCTGAGCCTATTCCCGCAGTCAACACATAACCTCCGGCGATACCTGCAAGCAGTCCAGAAGTGGCTCCAAGAATGCCTATCATCAAAGCTTCTGCCATGAAAAGGCTGAGGACGTTACTATTTTGCGCTCCAATAGCCTTCATAGTGCCTATCTCCTTTGTCCTTTCCATTACTGATGTATAGAGAGTCGTAATGAT